>NZ_JVIQ01000015.1:0-102713 GCF_001072745.1 Streptococcus sp. 400_SSPC
AGTTTTGAAACCTTAGGTTCAAAACTAAGTCATGGAACTTCGTAGAAGTTCGCTGACGTCCGTTCTCACATAAGGAAAGTTTATAAGAATACTTCTTATTGTTCTGTAATAAGGAGTCTTCCCAAAAATTCTTGTAGAATAAAGAAGACAATGAGGCTAGCAATGGTCTCGCCTAAGAAGGAGGAGCTATTCACAATCAGAGAGTAGAGGTAGGCACTTTGGCCTGCCGGTGCGTAGCTTCCCCAGAAGATGACCCCTGCAATGTAGTGAATGAGGTAGCGTGCCAATCCACCCAAGATGACTCCGACAGTAATATAAGTGAGTGTCTGAAGTCGTTTCTTTTCTTGGATAGCCTTGTCAAGGGCAGGTTTGACAATTCCACTCAGTCCAATCAAACTAAAGGCTACAAAATACTCTAAGAAACCTTGGATTGGAGTCAACCAACCACCAGCTGCTTCCCCTGTTACGACTTGCAAGAGTCCCCAGATGAATCCCCCCATGGCACCAGCCTTGACGCCCCAGCGGAAACTAAGGAGAAAGATAGGAACCATTTTAAAGGATAGAGAAATCCAAGGACCTAAGGACATGGGTTGGGTAACCAGATCCAAAATATAAGCAATGGTCGCTAAGAGAGCGACCTCAATCATTGGTCGAACCGTAGTTTTCGACATAAAAAAACCTCCTATACCAATCGTTTTGATTGGCTCATTTGTTGCCACACCAAAACGACGTCATAGAAGTTCTCTATTTCATTCTGTTTTGAGACACATCCCTACGCAGGTCCTAACCTGATCAGGTGGTAAGAGTTTAGGCAGTAACGAACACCTCTGGTATCCAAGCTAGCCAATCTCAGCAATTGCTCCTCTTGTGACTCTTACATTATACTATCTAAAAAAACTTCCTGCAACTTTTTAACTCGCAAAAAATATGGTATAGTTATAAAGATAGAAAATGCACAAGTTGTGGAGGAAAAAATCATGGGTATTTTTGCAGGTTTGATGGGCAATGCTTCTCAAAAAGACGTCGATAAGGTTGAAAAAGATTTAGGGGATATCCTGGTTCCAGGTGAGCAAGTAACTCTGGCTTTTAGTTTGATTCGTGACTTGATTGTCTTTACGGAGTACCGTCTGATTTTGGTGGACAAGCAAGGAATGACAGGGAAGAAAACATCTTATAAATCCCTTCCTTATCGTTCTATTTCGCGTTTTTCAGTAGAAACATCTGGTCATTTTGATTTGGACGCAGAATTAAAAATTTGGGTTTCATCAGCTGTAGAGCCATCAGAAACACTCCAATTTAAGAGTGATAATAGTGTCATCGAGATCCAGCAGGCCTTGGCAGCAGCTGTATTGCGTTGATCAGTGAATGAGGACAGGACTCATCTAGCGATTTCGGGTGATCGGTAGGAGTACTGGTAGATAAGGTAAAGAGGAAACGAAATGTTCGTTGAAAAAAAGTTAGGAGATGGCCGGAGTTGGATTAATATTGATTCTGACTTGATTGCGGAAACCTCCCAGTTGTACCAAAAGTATGGTATTGATCAAGAAACCATTGAATATGCACTGGATAAAAATGAACGTGCCCACATGGATTACAACCGTGAAAATGGAACTGTGACTTTTATCTATAATGTATTGGATATGGAAAAGGAAAAGGAATATTACGAAACCATTCCGATGACTTTCATTGTCCAAGGGCCACGTCTTGTTACTATTAGTAACCGAGACAACGCCTATATTATTGCACAAATGGAACGCTATGTTGATGCTCATGAAAGTTTATCCACCTTTAAACTCTTGTTTGCGGGGCTTGAGATGATTAGTAATGCTTATTATCCGATTATTGAGCGTCTAGATAAGCACAAGGATGAGATTACTCGTCTCTTACGAAAAACGACAACTAGTAAGAACCTTTATGCTCTTTCTGACGTGGAAACAGGTATGGTCTATCTAGCATCCGCTGCCAAGCAAAATCGCATGCTTCTGGAACATATCAAGGCTCACCTAATCTACCGCCAATTTGATGATGTTGAAAAAGAACAATTTGATGATGCCATGATTGAGGCCAGACAGTTGGTATATATGACGGAGTTGAACTCTCAGGTCTTGCAGCAATTGTCTAGCTCTTACAATAATATTCTGAATAACAATCTGAATGATAATTTGACCACCTTGACCATCTTAGAAGCTCTGTTAGCGGTCTTAGCAGTTGTCACTGGTTTCTTTGGAATGAATGTTCCATTGCCGTTTACTAACGATCCTAATGCATGGCTGTATATCTCCATTGCAAGCTTTGTACTCTGGATCATCTTGTCTCGTATTTTGCGCTGGATTGCCCATAAACGATAAAAAAAGAGAGGTAGGGAAGAAATTCCTTACCTCTTTAGTATTTTGGCTATTTCAGAAAATCCTTCATTTTTAACTCTGCCTCCCCTAAGAAGAAGAGGCAGTTTTGATACAAGTGATCGACTGTACATAATCTTCTTGGAAATAGTAGGAGTAGATTTAAAAGTACTGAGTGGATTATAAACAATTTATAATTGGATTGAATCGTTGAATCAGTTAAATGAATGAAGCATTTTAATTATACTGAAATATCCTAAATACTAAATTTATTATACATACTTTTATTTTAAAAATCAAGAAAACAATCCAAAAATAAAAGTGGATTTTTTGTGAGAAAAAATTTTAGAAAGCCTATTGTGACGCTGATTTTCTAAGATGGTTCAAAGTAAAAAAGAGACTTCACAGTCTTTTATATTATTGCAAATTAAAAAAGAAATGAAAAAGGAGGCATACTAATGAATCAAAGGTGAAAAAAACTTATTTGAAAGGGGTAACACAATAAAAACCTTTTAACTTGTTTCGTTTTACTATCTTTTAACCCAGGTCTATGGTATACTAGATAAGTTGCAAAGAAAGCAGTACTTTTCTTTCGTGGAAAAGAAGCAACACGATCTTTCATAAAAGTTATGAAAGTACGTCATGACAAGAAAAGTATAAACTAAGCCCTATAGGATGGCTTCGCACCATCTTTAGAAAGAAGAATAACGTGAAATTTAATGAATTTAATCTTTCTGCTGATTTGTTAGCAGAAATTGAAAAAGCAGGATTTGTAGAAGCAAGTCCTATCCAAGAGCAAACCATTCCTTTGGCTCTTGAAGGTAAAGATGTAATCGGTCAAGCTCAGACTGGTACAGGGAAAACTGCAGCTTTTGGCTTGCCAACCCTTGAAAAAATTCGTACAGAAGAAGCGACCATTCAAGCTTTGGTCATTGCACCAACCCGTGAACTAGCTGTGCAAAGTCAGGAAGAACTCTTCCGCTTTGGTCGAAGCAAGGGTGTAAAAGTCCGTTCAGTATACGGTGGCTCAAGTATTGAAAAACAAATCAAGGCGCTTAAATCAGGTGCTCATATCGTAGTTGGAACTCCTGGTCGTCTCCTAGACTTGATCAAACGCAAGGCCTTGAAATTACAAGACATTGAAACCCTCATCCTGGACGAAGCAGATGAGATGCTCAACATGGGCTTCCTTGAGGATATTGAAGCCATCATCTCTCGTGTCCCAGAAAATCGTCAAACCTTACTCTTTTCAGCAACCATGCCTGAAGCTATCAAACGCATCGGGGTTCAATTTATGAAAGACCCTGAGCATGTGAAGATTGCTGCCAAAGAGTTGACAACTGAACTAGTAGATCAGTACTATATCCGAGTTAAGGAACAAGAAAAATTTGACACCATGACTCGTCTCATGGACGTGGAGCAACCAGAGCTTGCGATCGTATTTGGTCGTACCAAACGTCGTGTAGATGAATTGACTCGTGGTCTGAAGATCCGTGGCTTCCGTGCAGAAGGGATTCATGGAGATCTTGACCAAAACAAACGTCTTCGTGTCCTCCGTGATTTCAAAAATGGCAATCTGGATGTCCTCGTAGCAACAGACGTAGCGGCTCGTGGATTGGATATCTCAGGTGTAACCCATGTCTACAACTATGATATCCCACAAGACCCTGAGAGCTATGTTCACCGTATTGGCCGTACAGGTCGTGCTGGGAAGTCAGGTCAATCGATTACTTTCGTAGCACCAAATGAGATGGGTTACCTCCAAATCATCGAAAACTTGACCAAGAAACGCATGAAGGGCTTGAAACCTGCGACAGCAGAAGAAGCCTTCCAAGCTAAGAAACAGGTTGCACTCAAGAAAATTGAACGTGACTTTGCGGATGAAGCTATTCGAGGTAACTTCGACAAATTTGCAAAGGATGCTCGTAAATTGGCTGCAGAATTCAGCCCAGAAGAATTGGCCATGTACATCCTTAGCTTGACGGTTCAGGATCCAGATAGTCTTCCAGAAGTTGAAATTGCGCGTGAAAAACCATTACCATTTAAACCATCTGGTGGTGGATTTGGCGGAAAAGGCAAGTCTGGTCGCGGTGGACGTCGTGGTGATGACCGTCGAGATCGTGATCGTCGTGGCAATGGTCGTCGTGATGACTACCGAAAGGGTGGTCGTTCCAATGATCGTTTTGACAAAGAGAAGCGTTACCGTAAGGATCATAAAAAACCTCGTAATACTTCAAGCGAGAAGAAAACAGGCTTTGTGATTCGGAACAAAGGAGATAAATAAAACATACAAGGGTAAACAGTTGTTTACCCTTGTATATTTATAAGGAGACCGAAATTCGTAAACAAAACGTTTGCTATCACTATGTGGTAGCGTTACCAATTCTGTTAACATATTAAGAATACAACTTTTTATGAGCTCTGTCAACAGATTTGCTAAAAAAAATTTACTTTTTTTAAAAAAGTGAACAAAAAAATGATCAATTCACAAAAACGATCAACAAAATAAGTGATTAATATAGAAAAAAATCGTCAAAATGTTTGTTTCTTATTGAAAATGTTCACCATTATAGTATAATGAAAGCAGAAATAGGAAAGTAGGACGTCATATGAAAGAGAGTAGACATGTAGCAATCTTACAAGAGTTGGATAAAAATGAAGTGGTCTCTGTTAAGGATCTAAGTGATCTCTTGGGTGTAACGGATATGACAATTCGACGGGATTTGATGGACTTAGAGGAGCAAGACCTATTGGTTCGTGTTCATGGAGGGGCCCATCGAAAAATCAAGGATAGTCTGACAGAAGTCTCTCATACAGAAAAGAACATGTTGAACGTGGAAGAGAAAAAGGAAATTGCTCAAAAATGTGCGGCTTTGATCGATGAAGGCGATACAATATTTATTGGAGCAGGGACCACTACAGATTTTATTGGCGATTATCTTGAAGGGAAACATGTCAGTATTGTAACCAATTCCCTACCTATTTTTGAAAAATTAAAAGACCAACCCAATTATGACATTATCCTAGTGGGAGGTCGATATAGGGTCAAGACACAGACCTTTGTAGGACAGTTTGCAAATAAACTCTTAAAGGAAATTAAGGTTTCGAAAGCCTTTATCGGGGTAAATGGAATTGATGGTCATACAGCAATGACTGCAAACGAAGAAGAAGGAAACGGCAATAAAATTATTCTTAACAATGCCATTGAAAAGTATGTAGTAGCAGATAACAGTAAGTTTGATAGCTATTCTTTCTATGCTTTTTACCGTCTAGATGATTTAGATGCGGTGATTACCGATCATTCTATCTCTAAAAAGGTGCGAGAAAAATACAATTCTTATACAAAAATTTTGTAAAGATTCCTAAAGAAAGAGCTAAAAGACCAGGATTCAAGCAGATTCTGGTCTTTTTTATATCCTTAAATAGGGGAGGGGGTTATAAATAAATCTATAAAAAATAAACAAAAAAGAACAAAAAATTACATATTGTAATTGACAGCGCATTCATATAGTGATATACTTATCATGTAATTAAAAGATATTTTAAAAGTGGAAGGGGTGAAAAGATGGGATTAAATCAACTGTTTAATCGGGAATTAGTCTTTTGCCTAGATGTTGCGAATCAAGAAGAATTGTTTGACCAGGTTGCAACTTTATTGGAAGAACGTCAGATTGTGACAGATTCTTATCGAGCTGCATTAAAAGAGAGAGAGAAATCGTTCCCTACTGGCTTGGATATGGAATTTCTAGGAAAGGATCTTCCGAATGTAGCGATTCCTCATACGGATATCATCCATAACCTAACAGAGAATATTGTAGTTGTTCGATTGAAAAATCCGGTAACCTTCCACAATATGATCGCACCTGATAAAGAAGTAGAAGTTTCTCTTTTATTCTTCATCATTAACAATTCTAGTTCCAGCCAAACAAACATTTTGGCGCATTTGATGGATTTCTTTACGACAAATGGAAATCTTGAAAACATGTCGAAATTGGAAACTGAAGAAGACTTATATCGCTATATCACAGAAGCGATTGCTTAATAGTAAAAATTAAAAATATTTATAATGGAGGTCATTCAAATGATTAAAATTTTAGCTGCCTGTGGTGCAGGGGTTAACTCAAGCCACCAAATCAAAAGCGCTCTAGAAGAAGAGCTTTCAAACCGTGGATATGATGTACAATGTGATGCGGTAATGGTAAAAGATGTGAATGAAGATTTGATTAAAGGTTATGATATCTTTACACCAATCGCTGCAACAGATTTAGGCTTTGATCCTGGTATTCCAGTAGTTGAAGCTGGTCCAATCTTATTCCGTATTCCAGCTATGAGCGCTCCGGTATATGACAATATCGAAGCAGCCATCAAAGAACACGGTTTAAGCTAATTCGTTTATCTGTATTTTGTAAGCGGTTCCTATGCCTGGAATTGCTGACATTCTTAATTTTGTAAAATATAAAAATATAAATCGGGAGGATTTATTATGAATGGCATTATCGATTTTGCCAATAAGTTTTTCAAACCCATTCTAGATATGGGTGCACCGATCATCATGTTGATCGTCCTAACTCTATTGGCACTTTTGTTTGGAGTGAAATTCTCCAAAGCGCTTGAAGGTGGTATTAAACTTGCCATCGCCCTTACAGGTATCGGTGCAATCATCGGTATGTTGAATGGAGCTTTCTCAGCGTCTCTTGCAAAATTCGTTGAGAACACTGGTATTCAATTGAATATCACAGACGTTGGTTGGGCACCACTTGCGACCATCACTTGGGGGTCTGCCTGGACACTTTACTTCTTGCTAGTTATGTTGGTTGTCAATGTTGCTATGCTAGCTTTGAAGAAAACAGATACACTTGATGTCGATATCTTCGATATCTGGCACTTGTCTATCACAGGTCTTTTGATTAAATGGTATGCGGATAAAAATGGAGTTAGCGCAGGAGTTTCCCTCTTAGTTGCCACTCTTGCAGTTGTTCTTGTAGGGATTATGAAAATCATCAACTCAGACTTGATGAAACCAACATTTGACGATTTGTTGAATGCACCAAGTTCATCACCTATGACTTCAACTCACATGAACTACATGATGAACCCAATCATCATGGTTTTGGATAAAATCTTTGACAAATTCTTCCCAGGTCTTGACAAATACGACTTTGACGCAGCTAAATTGAACAAGAAAATTGGTTTCTGGGGATCTAAATTCTTCATCGGTTTCCTTCTTGGTATCGTCATCGGTATCATGGGTACTCCACATCCAGTTGCTGATGTAGCTGATGCTAAAACTTGGGAATTGGTTATTAAAGGTTGGATCAGCCTTGGTTTGACTGCCGGTGTCTGCTTGGAATTGTTCTCATTGATCGGTTCTTGGTTCATCGCAGCGGTAGAACCATTGTCACAAGGTATTACAAACGTTGCTACTAAACGTCTTCAAGGACGTAAATTCAATATCGGTTTGGACTGGCCATTTATCGCTGGTCGTGCAGAAATCTGGGCTTGTGCAAACGTACTTGCACCAATCATGTTGATCGAAGCAGTGCTTCTTTCTAAAGTCGGAAATGGTATCTTGCCACTTGCAGGGATCATCGCTATGGGTGTGACTCCAGCTTTGTTGGTTGTAACACGTGGTAAATTGATCCGTATGATCGTGTTTGGAACACTCTTGTTGCCACTCTTCCTTCTTTCAGGTACTCTTATCGCACCATTCGCTACTGAATTGGCGAAAAGTGTAAAAGCCTTTCCAGAAGGAGTTGACAAAGCTCAATTGATCACTCACTCAACTCTTGAAGGACCTGTTGAAAAATTGCTTGGTTGGACAATCGGTAATGCAACAACTGGTGATATTAAATTGATTATTG
This sequence comes from Streptococcus sp. 400_SSPC, assembly GCF_001072745.1. Taxonomy (NCBI): domain Bacteria; kingdom Bacillati; phylum Bacillota; class Bacilli; order Lactobacillales; family Streptococcaceae; genus Streptococcus; species Streptococcus sp. 400_SSPC. Next base: position 8,204 of record NZ_JVIQ01000015.1, read on the forward strand.
GTGTTGTTGCCTTCTTAGCATTCTACGTTGGAATCTTTGCATGGTACAGAAAACAAATGATCAAACGTAACGAAGAATACGCAGCAAATGCAAAATAATCCGCTCCTAAATATGTAACTTGATAAAACTAGGGTATCAATTTTCCAGACATGGAGGGGTAGCCTAGTTTTTTCTCTAAAATAACATGCTAAGGAGTGAAATATGAGGATAGCTTTAAAAAATAATGATCTGGAAGTTTGTTTCAAGGAGTTAGGTGGTGAGCTGACCTCTATCAAGGATCAGGAAGGTATCGAATATCTTTGGCAGGGTGATGCTCAGTATTGGAGTGGCCAAGCCCCAGTTCTCTTTCCTATCTGTGGTTCGGTTCGAAATGATACAACCATGTATCGCCCTCAAGGTGTTGGGAAGATCCCTCGCCACGGGCTGGTTCGCAAGAAAAACTTTGAGCTGGTAGAGCAAACAGAAGATCGGGTGACTTTTGGGATAGAAGATACGGAAGAAATGTATCAGCAATATCCCTATCATTTCAGATTAGAAATTTCTTATCAATTACTTGGTAAGAAGATTCAAGTAACCTATCGGGTTTACCATCTTGGGGAGGAAGGAGTCATGCCCTTTTTCGTTGGTGGCCATCCAGGATTTAATTGTCCGTTACTGGCGGATGAAGGGTTTGAAGATTACTACCTGGAATTCGAACAAGAAGAGACCTGTAGTATTCCTAAATCTTATCCAGAGACAGGCTTGCTAAATGTCTTTGATCGGACACCTTTCTTACAGCAAGAGAAAATCCTAAATCTCGATTACGATCTCTTCCAAAAGGATGCCATCACCTTAGATTGCTTACAATCAAGAAGGGTGACCCTTCGCTCTAAAAAGCACGAGAAGGGGGTAAGTCTTCATTTTCCAGATTTTTCAAACTTGATTATCTGGACAACGCCAAATAAAGGGCCATTTATCGCATTAGAACCTTGGTCTGGTTTATCCACTTCCCTTGAAGAGAGTGATTATTTGGAATATAAAAAGCAAGTTCGACTTTTGCCAGCAGGTCAAGCAGCTGAACTAAGTTTTGAAATCGAAATTTTATAGATAATAATGTTGTTGAATATAGAAGTTTCTGTATTTGATTGAAAAATGAATTAAAAGAAGGAGCATAATATGTCAGTTATTATTGGTGCGGATGCAGCAGGTATCCGCTTAAAAGAAGTAGTCAAAGAATATTTGGAAGCAGAAGGTTTCCAAGTAGTGGATGTGACAGAAGAAGGGCAAGACTTTGTGGATGTGACCTTGGCTGTCGCTAAGGAAGTCAAACAAGCAGAAGACAATCTTGGTATCGTCATTGATGCCTATGGTGCTGGTCCATTCATGGTCGCTACTAAAATTAAAGGAATGGTTGCGGCAGAAGTTTCAGATGAGCGTTCTGCCTACATGACTCGTGGCCACAACAATTCTCGCATGATCACCATGGGCGCTCAAATCGTGGGTGACCAATTGGCCAAAAATATCGCCAAAGGTTTTGTAAACGGTAAGTATGACGGCGGTCGCCACCAAATCCGTGTCGATATGCTCAACAAGATGTGCTAAGGGGAGGAGTAAACGAATGAAAATTGCAATTGGATGTGACCATATTGTCACAAATGAAAAAATGGCTGTTTCTGAATTTTTGAAATCAAAAGGTTATGAAGTTCTTGACTTCGGAACCTATGACCACGCGCGTACCCACTACCCAATTTTTGGGAAAAAAGTCGGAGAAGCAGTCGCTAGTGGTCAAGCTGATCTTGGAGTATGTATCTGTGGTACTGGTGTTGGAATTAACAACGCTGTTAACAAGGTTCCTGGAATTCGTTCAGCCTTGGTACGCGACATGACAACGGCTCTTTATGCAAAAGAAGAACTCAATGCTAATGTCATTGGTTTTGGTGGGAAAATAACCGGTGAATTGCTCATGTGTGATATCATTGAAGCTTTCATTCATGCAGAATACAAACCAAGTGAAGAAAACAAGAAATTGATTGCCAAGATTCAACATTTGGAAACCCATAATGATCACCAAGAAGATGCAGACTTCTTTACAGAATTCCTTGAAAAATGGGATCGTGGTGAATACCACGACTAAGAGGTGAGCATATGATCTTAACTGTCACCTTAAATCCTTCCATTGATATTTCTTATCCCTTGGAAGAATTAAAGTTGGATACTGTGAATCGTGTTTCGGAAGTTTCTAAGACGGCTGGTGGGAAAGGGTTAAATGTCACCCGTGTCCTAGCTGAGAGCGGTGAAACAGTTGGAGCAACAGGTTTTGTTGGTGGGACCAATGGTCAATTCATCAAGACCCATCTTCCACGAGATGTCCAATCCTTCTTCTATGATATCCTTGGAGATACGCGGAACTGTATCGCCATCTTGCATGAAGGAAATCAAACAGAAATCTTAGAAGCGGGTCCAGAAATTATCCGGACGGAAGCTTTAGGATTCCTTCATCATTTCAAACTCCTCATGCCGACAGCGGATGTGATTGCCATTTCGGGGAGTCTTCCTACAGGTCTACCAGTGGATTATTATGCGAGCCTAATTGAGATTGCAAAAGAAGCAGGACGCAAGGTTGTACTTGATTCATCAGGCAAATCTTTAGAAGCGGTCCTTCACTCACCATTCAAACCAACGGTGATTAAACCCAATCGCGAAGAATTATCTCAACTCTTAGGACGGGATGTTTCAGCTGATTTTGAGGACTTAAAAGAAGTTTTGAAAGACCCACTGTTTGAAGGAATCGAATGGATTATCGTCTCCTTAGGTGGAGATGGTGCCTTTGCCAAACATGGTGATGTCTTCTATAAAGTGGATATTCCAAAAATTGAAGTGGTCAATCCAGTGGGATCTGGAGATTCAACTGTGGCTGGGATTTCTGCTGCCCTCAGTAGCGGAAAAGATGACGCGGCCCTCTTGACCCATGCTATGGTCCTAGGGATGCTAAATGCCCAAGAAAAGATGACAGGGCATGTCAATATGGCCCACTACGATGATTTGTATCAGAATATAATTGTAAAAGAGGTATAAGATGGTATTAACAGAACAAAAACGTAACTATTTAGAAAAATTGAGCACCAAAGAGGGTGTGATCTCAGCCTTGGCCTTTGACCAACGTGGTGCCTTGAAACGCCTCATGGCTCAGTACCAAGACACAGAACCAACCGTGGCTCAAATGGAAGAATTGAAGGTCTTGGTGGCTGAAGAATTGACACCATTCGCATCTTCTATGCTCTTGGATCCTGAGTATGGACTTCCAGCAACCAAGGTCTTGGATGCAGAAGCAGGTCTCTTGTTGGCTTATGAAAAAACTGGCTACGACACTTCTAGCACAAAACGTCTGCCAGACTGCCTTAACCTTTGGTCAGCTAAACGCATCAAAGAACAGGGCGCAGATGCAGTGAAATTCTTGCTCTACTATGATGTGGATAGTGCAGAAGAACTCAACCAAGAAAAACAAGCCTACATCGAACGCATCGGTTCAGAATGTGCTGCAGAAGAAATTCCATTCTTCCTTGAAATCTTGGCTTATGATGAAACTATTGCGGATGCAGGTTCTGTAGAATATGCGAAAGTAAAACCTCGTAAGGTCATCGAAGCTATGAAAGTCTTCTCAGACCCACGCTTCAACATCGATGTCTTGAAGGTAGAAGTGCCAGTCAATGTCAAATACGTAGAAGGCTTTGGAGATGGAGAAATCGTTCATAGCCGTGAAGAAGCTGCTGCCTTCTTTAAAGAACAAGAAGAAGCAACCAACCTTCCATACATCTACTTGAGTGCAGGTGTTTCTGCCAAACTTTTCCAAGAAACCCTCGTCTTTGCGCATGAAGCAGGCGCGAACTTCAACGGGGTCCTTTGTGGTCGCGCAACTTGGGCTGGATCTGTAGAAGCCTACATCAAGAATGGCGAAGCAGCAGCTCGTGAATGGCTCCGCACAGAAGGTCGTCGCAACATTGAAGAGCTCAACCAAGTCTTAGACCAAGTCGCAACTTCTTGGAAAGAGCGTATTTAATTCCTTAGTTCCTAACGTATCAAATAGTCTTTCTAGAAAAATCTAGAAGGACTATTTTTTGTTTCTATGCAGGAGTAGTTCCGTCATTCATCAAAAATTGGTTTCCAATGTTCATAAATCTGATTAAGCTTTCATTCACTATTCAAATGGCTTCTAATTTGTAAGGGTTTATGTGATAATTTCACATTACAATCGAAAATAAGAGTGTTTTAGAGTATAATAGTTTTATTAGAATGAAGGAGTTGGCGTATGGAAAGGATCGTATATAGAGAAGCAAGGCTAGATGAGTACAAGCTAATTGGAAAAGTCTGTGCTGATGCTTTTATGAATTATCCGTTTTTAACCGTCATTAAAGAAGATTTAAAAAAGCCTGAATACTTTCCGGCCTTTATTGAACTATTGCATACCTTGTTAGTCAAGCTCTACATCAAAGGGGAAACGTGCTTAGTTGCTGAACGAGATGGAGAAATTATAGCTGTAGGACTCTTGCAACAAAAAGATTTCTCGATGGTCTCTTATTTAGTAAATGGAATTTTCAAGTTATTCCGTTACATTAGCCCTTGGAAGTTGATGAAATATCTGGACCTGGTGGAGCGTTCGGAGCAACATTTGAAAAAATCTGGAAACTTCGACTGGTATTTGATGATGTTTGCTGTGAGCCCGACTGTTCAGGGGCAAGGGGTTGGTAGTCATTTTCTCCAAAACGGGATAGAACCTTACGTCAAGGCCAAAGGTTGTAAGCGTCTAGGTTTGATTACCAGTACCCAGCAAAATGTTTTCTTCTATGAAAAAAATGAATTCGTCCTATTAGATTCTATGGTGCTTGACTATGGAAACCAAAGTGTTGGAAACTGGGCTTTTTTAAAGACCCTTGATGATGAATCCTAGATGATTAAAAAAAGGAGCTATTGGGGCTCCTTTTAGTGTGCAAACAGATGATTGTTAGATCATTTAGGTTACTTCTATTCTGGATCTAGTTTAGATTGTTGATGCTTGATATAGGTCAGTTTTTCCTCTCGGCTCTTCCGTTTAAAGAGTGCTTCGGCTGACATAGCAGCTCTTTTGTCGGGGAAAGACTCCTGGTAGATCAAAGTCACAGGAAGTCTGGGACGTGTATATTTGGCGCCTTTGCCAGCATTGTGGGTTTTGATACGGCGCTCGATATCGGTGGTGTAGCCAGTATAGAGGGTCCCATCCGCACACTGGACTACATACATATAAGCTTTAGTTTCCATAATAAATCTCATGAATCTCCGGCGTATAGCTTCCATCTTCTTCATGGATGAACAGTGGAGGCAGAATTTTTAGACCATCCCGCGATCCATCTTTAATGGCCTCAATGAGGAGCATGTTGGCATCTTTATGGACCTTGGGATAGACAAATTGAATCCGTTTAGGAGCCAGATTGAAGCGTTTCATGGTTTCGATGATATCTAAGAAGCGATCCGGACGATGCACCATGACGAGTCGGCCATTGGACTTGAGAGTCCGTTGGGCCACTTGACAAATTTGGTCCAAATTGGTGGTGATCTCGTGACGGGCTAGCAAATAATGAGGGCTCTCATTTAAATTGGAATGCTCGTCCACTTTAAAGTAGGGAGGGTTACAGAGAATAAGGTCGATTTTACTACCAGGGAAATGGTGGGGCAAATTTTTTAAATCATCGGTAATCATGGACATGCGGTCGGAGAGGCCATTCAATTGGATGGAACGCTCTGCCATGTCTGCTAGTCTTTCTTGTATCTCCACTCCAACGATGGTTGCTTTGGTGCGCGTGCTAGCAAAGAGTCCGACAGCGCCATTGCCGGCACAAAGATCGACAATCAGACCACGGTTGGGCAACTTAGGAAAACGTGACAAAAGGACACTATCAATAGAATAGCTAAAAACCTCTCTGTTTTGAATGATTTTTACATCACTAGAAAATAGTTGGTTGACGCGTTCGCCGTCTTTTAATTCGATATCGTTCATGGCTCTATTATAGCATGAAAAGAGGGTGGGGAAAAGCATAGAAAGGGATAAGAAAAATAAGGACAGAACTTTTGTTCCATCCTTATCCAAGAGTTGTTTAATCAAATTCATATTTTTGATAAATAGTCGCCAATATGAAGATTCCCGTAAAGAGAGCCATCAAGGCAAGGTAGACTGGGAAGGTTACAGCTGTCAACGTTCCGATTTCAATCAGGCCTTTCAAGTAAAAGGCAGAGAGATAGAAGCCGCAGACAGAGAAGATAATTAAGAGACCTCGCCAGATATTGAGTGGCAAGCAAGCCCGAATAACGGACAAGAAGCCAATAGATCCTAACAAGTAGTAGGAAAGAGTAGACATGTCCAGGCTAGACCAGCCATGATGAGCTCCCCATAAACGAACAAATAAGACGCTAAAGACAACCATCAAGGCATTTGGTAAGGCCAGATGCAAGGAGCGTTTGAGGAAGTGTTTTTCCACTGGCTTAATGTTTCGTTCAAATGTTAAGACAAATGGAGGGAACCCTTCGACAAACTGGTCAATCAACGTAATCTGAATCGGAATAAATGGGAAGATCAACAAGTAGTTGATGTCAAATAAAAGGGCACTTGCAATACAGATAATCGCCAGAATGAAGGAGTAGATCGTCTTAATAAAGAAGATAGGAGCGATTCGTCCAATGTTATTGACGACCCGACGACCTTCAAAGAGAATTTCTGGAACATCATTAAAGTCAGAGTTTAACAAGACGAGATTGGCAATTTGACGGGTTGCAGGATCGCCTTCGGCCATCACGATGGAGCAGTCAGCTTCTCGTAAGGCTAGGATATCATTGACCCCGTCCCCTGTCATGGCAGTGGTTCGACCAGCGGCCTTGAGGGTTTGAATCAAAAGTTTCTTCTGATGAGGAGAAACCCGTCCAAAAATGGCTGTACTTTCAGCTAGGTCCACCAACTCATCGTCCTCAATCTTAGAACAGTCAATATAACTTTCGTAGCTTTCAAAACCAGCTTCCTTAGCAATGTAAGAAACAGTGACAGGATTATCACCAGAGATGATTTTTAGATCCACATCTTGGGAGCGAAGATAATCCAAGGTTTCGGCAGCCCCTTCGCGGATTGGATCGAGGATTTCAATGACGGCGATCGCTTCTACATCACTTGGCAAGGTCAAATCATGCATATCGATGGCTTCCACACTGCGAGCTAAGATCAAGACCCGAGATCCATGGGCTTGGGCTTCCAATACCGCTGGAGGATTTTCTTTGAGGAGCATTTCTGGTGCCCCCAAATAAACGGTCCCCAAGTTTGTCAGAGTCATGGCACCCCATTTTCGATCACTTGAAAATGGAATGATTGATTCGGCTGTATAAGCGTGTTCTAATTCGCCAAATGCTTTGCGGATAGCTTGGGCAGTTGGGTTGTTATCCTCAGAATTTTGCATATAGGCAGCGAGAATAACTTCGATAGTTTCTTCAGAAAAGTGTTCAGACAGGGAGTGAATGCCTTTGACGGTCATTTTTCCTTGGGTGATGGTTCCTGTCTTATCCAAACAAAGAGTATCAACACGAGCCAAGGTTTCCACAGAGTACATCTCTTGGACCAAGACCTTGCGCATCCCTAACTTGATCACGGCTGTCAAGAGAGAGGTCACTGTCAGAAGGGCAATCCCTTTTGGCAACATGCCTAAGAGAGCAGTGGAAGAGGTAATCACAGAATCTTTCATTGGAAGCAGTTTAATCAAAAAGGCTTCACAGAAGAGAGCAATTCCAAATGGGATAATAATCTTTCCAGTAAAACTAGAGATTTTTGCGAGATTATAGAGAATGCGGGAATTAATGGGTTTGAGAGTTTTTGCCTCTACCATTAATTTATTAGCATAGTTATTGGCCCCCACACGACTGACACGAGCGTAGACCTGACCACTCGCTAAGAAGCTTCCGGATAGAAGTTCATCTCCCTCTTCCTTGAGAACCAAGTCACTTTCTCCTGTGAGCATGGCTTCATTGGCTTCAGCAACTCCCTTTTGAACGATGGCATCACTCGGAATTTGGTCTCCAGCTGATAGCTTAATCAGGTCGCCAAGGACGATTTTCTCTGGATCAATGGTTTCTTCTTCCCCGGCTCGGATGACAATTACGAGCTCCTTACTCATCAAATTCAATTTATCAATCATCCGTTTAGCGCGGAGCTCTGTGGCAATTCCGGATAAGGCATTAAAGCAGATGACTGCAAAAAAGACCAGGTTGCTCCAGGCTTGTACCGCAACCAAAGCGAGGGCGATCACAAAGTTCAAAGCATTAAACAAGGTGAAGACATTGCGCTTGATGATTTGCCAGATACTGGTACTGGTATTCGCTTTAAATTCGTTGGTTTGGCCACGCTGTATTTTTTTGCGGACCTCTTCATGGGTTAATCCCTTTAATTCATTCATTTCCATAAAAACATCATATCATTTTTTTAAGAAAAAGACTAGGTGCAGTCGGTTTGTTGACTCATCCAGTTTTTGAAAAGATTTGCGGGGAAGAGAAGGATAAGGTATAATGGATAAACAAGAGAATTATCAAAGGAGAAAGCATGTTTTATACCTATTTACGTGGCTTAGTGACCTTTATTTTATGGGTTCTGAATGGAAATGCTCATTACCATCATAAGGAACTGATTCCGAGTCAAGAGGAAAATTACATTCTCGTAGCTCCTCATCGAACTTGGTGGGATCCTGTCTACATGGCCTTTGCGACCAAACCCAAGCAATTTATCTTTATGGCTAAGAAGGAACTCTTTACTAATCGGATTTTTGGATGGTGGATTCGTATGTGCGGGGCTTTTCCAATTGACCGTGAAAATCCAGGTGCAGCAGCGATTAAATACCCAGTAAGTATGCTCAAAAAAAGCAAGCGTTCCCTGATTATGTTTCCAAGTGGAAGCCGCCATTCTCAGGATGTTAAGGGTGGAGTTGCCGTGATTGCCAAGATGGCCAAGGCACGTATTATGCCTGTTACTTATACGGGTCCAATGACTTTGAAAGGACTAGCGACCTGTGAACGGGTTGACATGAACTTTGGGCACCCTATTGATATCTCTGATATTGCAAAAATGAATGATGAGGGAGTGGAAGAAGTTGCAAGACGAATCCAGGCTGAGTTTGATCGCTTAGATGCGGAATCTCAGGCACTGCGCAATGACCGGAAACCTTTTATCCTCATCCGTTTGTTGAAGTTTTTACTGTTGCCATTTGTTTTGGTTGTTGCTCTATTGACCCTCTTGTTTAGTTATATCGCTAGTTTTGTATGGGATCCGGACAAGCATCGAAAAGACTAAGCAGTACTCTAGATAAAAAGAATGTCAAAAATCATGTGATTTTTGACATTCTTTTTTTATTTCTTCGATTTTTTACGAATAATAAAAATAAAAGGGGTATTTATGGAGACGTGGATTGAGAAGCTCAAGGAATATAAACTGTTTTTAGGTTTGGCTGCTGTGGGGCTAGTAATGGGAGGAGTATTTCTCTTTTGGCCTAAGCAACCTCCACAAGCACCGGAAACTGTCATTTCCCAGTTAGAAATGGTGGATCAGGAGGCTTCTCCTAAGGAAGACACTAGCCTCCCTTCTAGCTCTCAACAGAGGAGTGAGGAAAAGACGGACTCCTCTCAAGAGAAAATTATGGTGGATGTGAAGGGAGCTGTCAGACAAGCAGGGGTCTACGAACTTCCAGTGGGGAGCCGGGTCTATGATGCGGTCCAAAAAGCAGGAGGGATGACAGACGAAGCCAACAGCCAATCCGTCAACTTAGCGCAAAAATTGGAGGATGAGTCCATCGTCTATGTTGCTAAGAATGGAGAGGAGGTAGCGCCTGTTGCATCTGCATCTGCTGGGACGACCGGTGGCGAAAAGCAGTCAAAAGATGGAAAGGTCAATCTCAATACGGCAACAGAAGCAGAACTACAGACGATTTCTGGGATAGGTCAAAAGCGAGCCCAAGATATCATTGCTTATCGAGAGGAAAAAGGAAAATTTCAGTCTGTTGATGAACTGAAAAATGTTTCTGGGATTGGCCAAAAGACGTTAGAAAAGTTAAAAGAGCATGTTACAGTGGATTAGAAGTCTCAACATTCATCCCTTTCATCTCACCTTGCCGGTTTTAGCTCTCTATTATTGGATGTACACGGGACACTGGCTCGCTTCGATCTTCCTTCTGGCCTTCTTCATCTTGTTTAGGAGACGCTACGATGGCAAACAATTTCTGTGCCTCCTAGGTTTTCTTTCCCTCTTTGCCCTTTGTTTTGCTTTCCGGATTGAACAGGGAAAACAAGAGTCAAGGGATCATAGGGTCCCAAGGGTCATTCAGCTTTTACCGGATACCATCAAGGTGAATGGAGATGCCTTATCCTTTCGTGCCAAGTCAGGTAGCCGTACTTTTCAGGTTTTCTACCAGCTTCAGTCAGAGGAAGAACAAGCCTATTTTAAACACCTCGATCAGGGGCTAGAATTACGGATCAAAGGGGAATTGGAACCCCCGACAAAACAGCGTAATTTTATGGGCTTTGATTATCAGGCTTATCTGAAAACACAAGGGATTTATCACCTTTTGAAAATCAGTCACATTCTTGAAAAGAGACCTGCTGAGCCTAGAGATTTCATAGGTCTGTTGTCTAGTTGGAGGCGAAAGGCGCTTGTATGGGTTCACCAGCATTTTCCCCAGCCCATGAGCCACTATATGACGGGCTTGCTTTTTGGTTTTTTAGATGTAGAGTTTGAAGAAATGAGCCAGCTGTATTCGAACTTGGGGATTATCCATTTGTTTGCCTTGTCGGGCATGCAGGTTGCCTTCTTCCTAGATGCCTTTCGACGCTTCTTTCTCCGCTTGGGACTGGAGCAGGAAAAGGTTGCCTACCTCCTCTATCCGTTTTCGCTTCTTTATGCTGGGATGACAGGCTTTTCGGTTTCGGTTGTTCGAAGCCTCTTACAGAAACTCCTGGCCCAGGCTGGGCTCAAAGGAATGGAAAATATGGGAGTCACTCTCCTCTTATTACTCCTTCTTTTACCGTCCTCCTTGTTGACTGCTGGAGGTCTCTTATCCTGCGCCTACGCCTTTATATTGACACTAACCTCTTCCGAAGAGGAGAAGGAGGGAATCCGAAAAGTCATCAAGGAGAGTCTAGTGTTAACACTAGGGGTTCTTCCTGTTCTCGTTTTTTTCTTTGGAGAATACCAACCCTGGTCCCTTCCTCTAACCTTTATTTTTTCTCTCTTATTTGACCTTCTGTTGTTGCCAGGACTGAGTGTCGTCTTTCTCCTCTCTTTTCTTTATCCCTTGACCTTCTGGAATCCTTTCTTCGTCTGGATGGAAAAAAGTATGGAGTATCTAGCGAGCTTCACTAGTCAATCTTTGGTTTTCGGGCAGCCAAGCATCTATTTTTTCATCTTGCTATTGTGCTTGTTAGCTTGTCTCTATGAGATGCGAAAGGTTAAGAAGTGGAGATATCTTTTTCTACTCTTAATATGCTCTATATTCGCCCTTGTGAAGCATCCTTTAGAAAATGAGATTACCATCATTGATATTGGTCAAGGTGATAGTATTTTGCTACGTGATTGGCGTGGGAAAACCATCCTAATTGATACAGGAGGAAAAGTGGACTTTAGCCAAAAGGAGGAATGGAAGAAGCGAAGGGCTACTAGCAATGCAGAACGGACCCTGCTCCCTTATCTCAAAAGCAGGGGGATTGACCAGATTGATCATATGATTCTCACGCATACTGACACAGATCACATGGGAGATTTGGAAGTGCTTGCGACTAAGGTTAGGATAAAGGAAATCAACATTTCCAAGGGAAGCTTAAAAAAGGACTCTTTTGTCCGTCTGCTCAAACGGTTGAACTTACCGGTAAAAACATTGGAGGCTGGTGATCAACTGTCAATTTTTGATGGGCGTGCAGAAGTCCTCTATCCGGTAGAAGTAGGAGATGGGAGTAATAACGATTCCATTGTTCTCTACGGTCGCTTTTATGGGTGGTCCTTCCTTTTTACAGGAGATTTAGAAGAAGGAGGGGAAAAGACCTTGTTAGCCCGTTATCCTCAACTGCGCGTAGATGTCCTCAAAGCAGGCCACCATGGTTCTAAGGGTTCTTCTCACCCTGCCTTCTTAGAGAAAATCCAAGCAAAAATTGCCCTGATATCTGCGGGTGAAAAAAATCGTTATCAGCACCCTCATCAGGAAACCTTGGAGCGTTTCGAAGAGTTACAAATGAGTGTTTTTCGTACAGATCAGCAAGGAGCGATTCGTTTTAGAGGGTGGAATCAGTGGAAGATTGAAACCGTTCGATAGGAGCTGTTTGATTTCTAGCTTGAAAATTGCTATGATAAAGTCAAGGAAATGAGGTTACCAGTATGAAATCATTACAGTTGTTTTGGACGCAATATGCTGATTTTTCAAGAAGATCAGATAGAAAAGAATTTTGGATTAGCCAAGCCTGGCATTTACTATTTACAAGTCCATTTTGGATTTACCAATTGGTCTTACTCTTTTCAAATTCGAAATCAGAGGAAGACGTGATTCCCTTGACCGGGATGGACGTTTCAGCTTGGTTCAGCATCTTTTTTCTCCTTTATCTCTATCTTATTTTTGTTCCCCAGCAAGCAGTAGTCGTTCGCCGGTTGAGAGATGCGGGTCTTCATTGGGCTTTGATTTTCCTATTTCTAGGCCCTATCTTGCTCTACCTTTTATCTCCTATTTCCATTTTTCTAGTGTTAGCTCTTGCGGGTTTGCTCTGTTTGGCTTGTCTCCTGGTCCTTCCAAGTGCTAGACTTGCACAATCGGACCAGAATGCTTCTCCAGTATTTGCTTCGACGAGTCCCGAGGTCTCTTCGCCAAGTATGCCATCCCATTTGATGGATCCCAACAGTTTTTCAGCTATTCCCCAGATTGTTTCGGCTCCACCAACTCCATTAGAGAAAGCTCCGCTTGAAAAGAAAATGGAATCGGAACAGACCCAGCATCAGTTTAGAGAGTGGAATGAGGTACCTTCAGAACATGCAGGCTTTACAAACAATTAAAAAAATCAGTGCCGAGAATCTTCCTCCTATCCTTGTTTTATCAGGGGATGACATCGGTCAGTTTGAGTGGATGAAAGAGCAACTTTTAAAGAAAGTTGGCTATGATTCGTCTGATTTGAACTATTCCTATTTTGACATGAAGGAAACAGCATATTCAGAGGTCGAGCTTGACTTGGTCAGCCTTCCATTTTTTGCGGACGAAAAAATAGTGATTTTGGATCATTTTGTCGATGTGACGACCGCAAAAAAAAGATACCTGACGGATGATGAATTGCAGTCCTTTGAAGGATACTTATCAGCACCTTTAGAAACGACTCGCTTGATTGTCATTGCGGAAGGAAAACTGGATAGCAAACGAAGAATTGTCAAGCTCTTAAAAAGGGATGCCCAGTTGCTGGAAGCAACTGAATTAAAGGAACAGGAGTTGCGTGCCCATTTCACGGAAGAGATCAAGTCTCTAGGGCTAGCGATTGATTCACAAGCCTTCGACCAACTTTTGATCAAATCTGGCTTTGATTTTAGTGAGATTCAGAAAAACTTGGAGTTTCTTAAAAACTATAAGGGATCCTCAAGCATTACCATCTCAGATATTGAAGAGGCTATTCCAAAAACGCTCCAGGATAATCTGTTTGATCTGATCCAGATGATCCTAAAGAAACAAATTGATCCCGCCCGTAGCTTGGTCAAGGATCTTCGTTTGCAAGGAGAGGATGAAATCAAGCTCTTGGCCATTTTATTGAGTCAGTTCCGCATCTATACACAGGTCAAGCTGTTGAAGCAAGAGGGACGGACAGAATCCCAAATCGTTTCAGACCTATCAGAGCTGACCGGCCGAAAAGTAAATCCCTATCAAGTCAAATTTGCTCTAAGAGATAGTAGAGGGATTTCTCTAGCTTATTTGGAGCAGGCGATTTGTCTTTTGATTGATACCGACTTCCAAATGAAATCGGGAACCTATGAGAAAGATTATCTATTTGATTTGGCTGTACTAAAGCTAGCTAACCCATCTGTGTAAGCAGAATAGTTGAATAAATTTGATGATTGCGTTATCATTTTTATATACATAAAGAAATAGAGGTATTTTCCATGGCAATTATTTTACCAGATCTTCCGTACGCATACGATGCATTGGAACCATACATTGATGCTGAAACAATGCACTTGCACCATGATAAACACCATCAAACTTACGTAAACAATGCAAATGCAGCTCTTGAAAAACACCCTGAAATTGGTGAAGACCTTGAAGCTTTGTTGGCAGATGTAGAATCGATCCCAGCTGATATCCGCCAAGCGCTTATCAATAACGGTGGTGGACACTTGAACCACGCTCTTTTCTGGGAATTGATGACTCCTGAAAAGACAGCTCCTTCAGCAGAACTTGCAGCAGCAATCGATGAAGCCTTCGGTTCATTCGAAGAATTCCAAGCAGCTTTCACTGCAGCAGCAACCACTCGTTTCGGTTCTGGATGGGCATGGTTGGTTGTGAACAAAGAAGGGAAGCTTGAAGTGACTTCAACAGCAAACCAAGACACACCAATCTCAGAAGGGAAGAAACCAATCTTGGGCTTGGATGTTTGGGAACATGCTTACTACGTGAAATACCGCAACGTTCGTCCTGACTACATCAAAGCTTTCTTCTCAGTGATTAACTGGAACAAAGTAGACGAGCTTTACGCAGCAGCTAAATAAGCTTTCATAATAAAAAAAGTTTGAATCAAGAGGTCCCTTAAAGGAGCCCCTCGATCCAGGCTTTTTATTTTTCGAATTGTTCAAAGTAGAGTAAAATGATTCTCCTGTTTTGGGAGGGATATTTCTTGCGTTTATACCTGAAAATGATACACTAGAAGAGTATGTGAAAGTGAGGAAAAAGGCTTCCTACATAAGAAAGAAGCCGTGTCACTTTTTCTGAAAAAAACTGTACCTCAACAAAAGGGAGAATAAAAATGACAAGTATTACGATTACAAAAGGAGCAGTGGATACACCACTTTATCTAAAAATGCTCAACCGCCACGGGTTAATTGCAGGGGCTACTGGTACAGGGAAAACCGTGACCCTAAAAGTCATTACTGAAAAATTAAGTCAGCAAGGGATTCCAGTGTTTCTAGCAGATATCAAGGGAGATCTTTCAGGTCTTGCTAAAGCCGGACAATGGACGCCAAAGATGGAAGAGCGCTATAAACTACTTGGTATTACAGATCCTTTTGAACCTCAAGCTTTTCCAGTTCGCTTATGGGATGTCTTTGGTCAAGCAGGTCATCCAGTCCGTGCTACGATTGAAGGAATGGGCTCTCTTTTGCTAGCGCGCTTGTTGGACCTCAACGAAACGCAAACAGGGATTTTGGCCATCGTCTTTAAATTAGCCAAAGAAAAAAATTGGCCTTTAATTGATTTGAAGGATTTGCAGAGTCTTTTGAAGGAAGTCTATGACCATGCCTCAGATTATTCCGCTCAATACGGCAATATCAGTAAACAATCAGTAGGAGCTATTCAACGAAGCTTGTTAGTGCTAGAGCAAGAGGGGGCAGATCAATTCTTCGGAGAGCCTGCCTTGGATCTTCAAGATTTTATGCAATTGGACAGCAGTGGACGAGGCTACATCAACATTCTATCAGCGACTCGTCTTTTCAACTCCCCTAAGCTCTATTCAACCTTCCTTATCTGGATGTTGTCTCGTCTGTTCGAGACCTTACCAGAAGTTGGAGATCTAGAAAAACCAAAATTTGTCTTCTTCTTTGATGAAGCCCACCTCTTGTTTAATGATGCGAGCAAGCTCTTCCTTGAAAAAGTTGAGCAAGTCGTTCGCCTTATCCGGTCTAAAGGAGTGGGGATCTACTTTATTACACAGAATCCTCAAGATCTCCCTGAGTCTGTATTGGCCCAGCTTGGGAATCGTGTTCAACATGCCTTGCGTGCCTATACGCCAAAAGAAATGAAAGCTATTAAAGTTGCTGCTCAAAGCTTTCGACCAAACCCAGAATTTGATACGGAAACTGTCTTGACGGAGTTGGGAACAGGGGAAGCTCTCGTCTCCTTCCTAAATGAAAAGGGGCAACCAAGTGTGGTGGAACGTTCTTATATTTTGTCTCCACAATCGAGCTTTGATTTGTTAAACGAGAGTGAACAGTTGGCCTTGATTACCAGCTCTCCTTTCCATCAAAAATATGCTGTTCGAGTAGACAATGAATCAGCTTATGAAAAGTTGACTGAAAAATCTGCTAGAGAAGAGAAGGAAAAGGAGCGGGAAGAGGAAGAAAAGACCAGAGTAGCAGAGGAAAAGACTAGTCAAAAACGGAGTCCGGGCCGTCCGCGGAAATCTAGTTTAGAAAAGGCCAAAGATTCCTTTATCAGTTCCTTGTTCCGTACCATTGCGCGTGAAGTGGCAAAACTAATCATGGGATCCTTTAAGCGGAAATAAGACAGTCAAAAGGGGATGGATTCTTAGGATATGAAGAAGGATTGACCTAGAAATCGCTAAAAAATTTCTTCTATAAGAAATCGTTTTCTGAACTGGAAATACCTTGTTATTTTAAAGAGAATCTTTTATAATTAACTTCATATGAAAAAAATATTTAATGTTCGATCGATCATGATTGTGTTGGGGATTTTATTATGTATAGGAGGAGTTGGAGCGTTAACTTACCTCCATCTTTATCAGGCTCCTGCCTCGTCGCTTGCTCAAGATGGAACGACGGCTCAAGCAGTGGACTCCAAGCAAGAGAAGCAAGCACTCCAACCTCCTCGTGTCAAAACTCCTGAGGAGAAACAAGCTGTCATGGATCAAGACCGTGAAACCATGGAGAATTTAGGTCTTGTCTATGATTATGCCAATAAAGGCTTGGTAGAAGTAGTACAAGACTACATGGCTGAATATGGTATTGATCCTTCCCAAATTACCTTTACCTATAAAAATCCTGCGACAGGCCAACAGTTTTCAATGAATGAGTTGCAGCCGATGACAGCTGGAAGTACCTATAAACTGCCCCTCAATATGTTAGTCATGGATGAAGTCGATGCAGGGAAGTTAAACTTAACGGATGAATTTGATATTACCAATACTTACTACGAGTACCTTGGAGAGCACGATAATTATGTAGCTGCCTTTGGTGGCGCTATGACGATTCCAGATATGCAGCGTTATTCTCTTGTCTATTCAGAAAATACGCCGGCATATGCCTTGGCCGACCGCTTTGGTGGTATGGACAATGTCTATGAGAAGTATGAAAAATATGGAAAATCCCGGGCAGAAATAAAAACCATTAGTCCTGAAAACAAAACGACATCTGATTACTATATTCAAGTCTTGGACTATCTTTGGAATCACAAAGAAAAGTATGGGACCTTGCTAGAATTGATCGGAGAGTCCTTCCCGAATGAATACTACAAACGGTATTTACCAGATTTAGTCATTCAGCAAAAACCTGGTTATGTAGCGGAAGCCCTCAATGTCGAAGCCATCGTTTACGAACAAACACCCTACCTCATCTCGATTTTTACAGCTGGTCTAGGGGGAACTACTCCAGAAAGTACGGAGATCAGTGGATACGGTCTTCATTTACTTGGTCAACTCTGCTATGTGATTAATGAATGGCACCGTGTAAATGTCAACTAACGATTTAGAACCTTTCCCAAAAACGTTTTGGGAAGGTTTTTTCTTAGCAAAAATAAGTTTCATGGTTAAAATCTTGGTGACATTCTTTGAGGTCAGTGAATAAATATGATATAATAACTAAAGAACCCAAAGAAAGAATAGAAATGATTACAAAAGAAGATTATCAGTTGATTCGCTCCCATTCAGCTTTCTCTGCGATTCCAGTTGAAAAATTTGATAAATTAGCTGTCGAAATCCATTATAGAGAAATCCCAAAGGGACAGATCCTATTTTTTGCCGGTGATAAGCGCGATCGAATTTTTTTAGTGGTAAAAGGCTATGTTCGTATTGAGGAGTTTGACTCTTCAGATACCTTCTCGTATATGGATTACATTAAAGAAGGAGCCGTCTTCCCATACGGTGGTATGTTTACAGATTCAACTTATCACTATACAGCCACTTCCATGACAACCGTTAAATACTTCAGTATTCCTGTTCAGCTTTATGAGGAAATTGTTCAGTCCAGTATGGAACAAGTTCTCTTTATAACGAGAAAACTTTCAAAAATTTTGGAATTCCAGGAGTTGCGACTTCGCAATGTGGTCGCAGCCAGTGCCAGTGATCGTGTGATCCAATCCTTAGCTCTACTCTGTATGGATTATCAAAAGTTTGGTCCAACCATTCCTTTTCCGATGAGCATGAAAGAGTTGGCCAGATTAGCTGCAACGACGAGAGAAACGGTCAATCAAGTATTAAAGAAGCTCCTAGAAGAGGAGAGAATCGAGTACAAGCATAAGAAATTAACTTTTCTTGATCTTCCATTCTTTTTAGATAGTTTTGAAGAAGCTTAGTAAGGCTTCTTTTATTTTCTGTCAAAAACGATAAAAGTTCTTCAATTTAAATAAAAAATATTTACCCGCAAAAAGAATATATATAATAAAATATCCAAAGAAAGCGGTTCATATTTCATAAAATGATGGTAATATTTAAAAAAACGTCAGATTCTTGGCATTCGTAATGGAAGATTGGTTGTGAAAGCGGTACCAATTGGTGATAAAATGAAACATGTAAACGGGATTAGCTAAGCTAAACCGCAAGAAAAAAGGAGGACTATAGATGTCTACACACCCAATTCATGTTTTCTCAGAAATTGGAAAACTGAAAAAAGTTTGTTTGCACCGTCCAGGTAAAGAGTTGGAAAACTTGATGCCTGACTATCTTGAACGTCTTCTTTTTGATGATATTCCATTCTTGGAAGATGCTCAAAAAGAACACGATGCATTTGCTGAAGCACTTCGTAACGAAGGAATCGAAGTACTTTATCTTGAACAGTTGGCTGCTGAGTCATTGACTTCTCCAGAAATTCGCGATCAGTTTATCGAAGAATACCTTGAAGAAGCAAACATTCGTGGACGCCAAACAAAAATTGCGATCCGTGAATTGCTTCACAGCATTGAAGACAACCAAGAATTGGTTGAAAAAACAATGGCAGGGGTTCAAAAAGCTGAACTTCCAGAAATTCCTGAAGAAGCAAAAGGATTGACAGACCTTGTTGAATCTGACTACCCATTTGCAATCGACCCAATGCCAAACTTGTACTTCACACGTGACCCATTTGCTACAATTGGTAATGCAGTATCATTGAACCACATGTACGCAGATACACGTAACCGTGAAACTTTGTATGGTAAATACATCTTCAAATACCACCCAGTTTACGGTGGAAAAGTTGAACTTGTCTACAACCGTGAAGAAGATACTCGTATCGAAGGTGGAGATGAGTTGGTACTTTCTAAAGATGTATTGGCAGTTGGTATCTCACAACGTACAGATGCTGCATCAATCGAAAAATTGTTGGTAAACATCTTCAAGAAGAACGTTGGCTTCAAGAAAGTATTGGCCTTCGAATTTGCTAACAACCGTAAATTCATGCACTTGGATACAGTATTCACAATGGTGGACTACGATAAATTCACAATCCACCCAGAAATCCAAGGTAACCTTCGCGTCTTCTCTGTAACTTATGAAAACGAACAATTGAAGATCGTTGAAGAAAAAGGTGATTTGGCTGAATTGCTTGCTGAAAACCTTGGTGTTGAAAAAGTTACTTTGATTCCATGTGGAGATGGCAACATCGTTGCTGCTGCGCGTGAACAATGGAACGACGGATCAAATACTCTTACAATCGCACCTGGTGTGGTAGTTGTATACGACCGTAACACTGTAACCAACAAGAAATTAGAAGAATACGGACTTCGTTTGATCAAGATCCGCGGAAGTGAATTGGTTCGCGGTCGTGGTGGACCTCGTTGTATGTCAATGCCATTCGAACGTGAAGAAATCTAATCATCCTTCTACAGGTTAGACGGGCTCAGTGTCTAAACTGAGCCCTCTAAACTGGTTGACAGGATCCAATCAAGCATAATAAAAGGAGATAATTAATGACAACTTCAGTATTCCAAGGACGTAGCTTTTTAGCAGAAAAAGACTTTACACGTGCAGAGTTAGAATACCTTATCGGACTTTCAGCTCACTTGAAAGATCTTAAAAAACGCAACATTGAACACCGCTACCTAGCTGGTAAAAACATTGCGCTTTTGTTTGAAAAAACTTCAACTCGTACTCGTGCAGCCTTCACTACTGCAGCCATCGACCTTGGTGCTCACCCAGAATACCTTGGTGCAAATGACATCCAACTCGGTAAAAAAGAATCTACAGAAGATACTGCTAAAGTTCTTGGACGTATGTTTGACGGTATTGAATTCCGTGGTTTCAGCCAACGTATGGTTGAAGAATTGGCTGAATTCTCAGGTGTTCCAGTATGGAATGGTTTGACTGACGAATGGCACCCAACTCAAATGCTTGCAGACTACTTGACTGTTCAAGAAAACTTTGGACGCCTTGAAGGTTTGACACTTGTGTACTGTGGTGACGGACGTAACAACGTTGCAAACAGCCTTCTTGTAACAGGTGCTATCCTTGGTGTGAACGTACACATCTTCTCACCAAAAGAACTCTTCCCAGAACAAGAAATTGTTGAATTGGCAGAAGGATTCGCAAAAGAAAGTGGCGCTCATATCTTGATCACTGAAGATGCTGACGAAGCTGTGAAAGGTGCAGATGTACTTTACACTGACGTTTGGGTATCTATGGGTGAAGAAGACAAATTTGCAGAACGCGTTGCCCTTTTGAAACCTTACCAAGTAAACATGGAATTGGTTAAGAAAGCTGATAACGAAGACTTGATCTTCTTGCACTGCTTGCCAGCTTTCCACGACACAAACACTGTTTATGGTAAAGATGTTGCTGAAAAATTCGGCGTAGAAGAAATGGAAGTTACTGACGAAGTGTTCCGTAGCAAATATGCTCGTCACTTTGACCAAGCTGAAAACCGTATGCACACCATCAAAGCGGTGATGGCAGCTACTCTTGGTAACTTGTACATTCCAAAAGTTTAAGACTTTATAACCGTATACCAACAGCTATAGGGGCTGGACTGCTAGCTTTAGTCCTGCCCCTATTTTTTATAGAAAGGGAAAACCTATGTCAAGAAAAATCGTCGTTGCTTTGGGAGGAAACGCCATCCTTTCATCTGATCCTTCTGCAAAAGCTCAACAAGAAGCACTTGTAGAAACAGCAAAACACTTAGTCAAATTAATCAAAAATGGGGATGACTTGATCATCACTCACGGAAATGGTCCTCAAGTAGGAAACCTTTTGCTCCAACACTTGGCAGCTGATTCTGAAAAGAACCCAGCTTTCCCATTGGATTCATTGGTTGCAATGACTGAAGGAAGCATTGGTTTCTGGCTTCAAAACGCTCTTCAAAATGCTCTTCTTGAAGAAGGAATTGAAAAGGATGTGGCTTCAGTTGTGACACAAGTCGTTGTGGATAAGAACGACCCAGCCTTTGTCAACCTCAGCAAACCAATCGGTCCATTCTACTCAGAAGAAGAAGCAAAAGCAGAAGCTGAAAAATCTGGAGCAACCTTTAAGGAAGATGCTGGTCGTGGCTGGCGTAAAGTTGTTGCTTCACCAAAACCAGTGGATATCAAAGAAATCAATACCATCCGTACCTTGTTGAACGACGGACAAGTCGTTGTTGCTGCTGGTGGTGGCGGTATCCCAGTTGTGAAAGAAGCAAATGGTAGCTTGACTGGTGTTGAAGCTGTTATCGACAAAGACTTTGCATCACAACGTTTGGCTGAGTTAGTAGAAGCAGACCTCTTCATCGTTTTGACCGGTGTAGACTATGTTTTTGTGAACTACAACAAACCAGACCAAGAAAAATTGGAACATGTTAATGTTGCTCAATTGGAAGAGTACATCAAACAAGATCAATTTGCACCAGGAAGTATGCTTCCTAAAGTAGAAGCTGCCATCGCCTTTGTAAACGGTCGTCCAGAAGGAAAAGCAGTTATCACTTCACTTGAAAACCTTGGCGCTTTGATTGAGTCTGAAAGTGGAACAATTATCGTTAAAGACTAATTCATGTACATGAGTGAGGGGAGTGAACCCATATTTACAGGAGTTTGTACAAAGTTCCTCCCCTATTTTTTTCTAAAAAAGATTAGGAAAAACTAGTTTTTTAATCTTAAATATGATAAAATTAACATATAGGTAAGCGCTTTCTAAAAGTTTAACCTTTTGAAAGACTCACTCAAATTTTGTTGCGTTAGGAGGATAAACAAATGAGTGAAAAAGCGAAAAAAGGGTTTAAGATGCCTTCATCTTATACCGTATTGTTAATCATCATTGCGTTTATGGCAGTGATGACTTGGATTATCCCAGCAGGGGCTTTTGTCGATGGTGTGTATAAATCACAACCTCAAAACCCTCAAGGTATCTGGGATGTATTGATGGCACCGATTCGTGCTATGCTAGGAACGACTCCTGAAGAAGGATCTTTGATTAAAGGAACTAGTGCAGCGATTGACGTAGCCTTCTTCATCTTGATGGTTGGTGGTTTCCTTGGTGTAGTCAATGAAACTGGTATGCTAGACACTGGTATTGCTTCTATCGTGAAGAAATACAAGGGTCGCGAAAAAATGTTGATTTTGGTGCTTATGCCTTTGTTTGCCCTTGGTGGTACAACTTATGGTATGGGTGAAGAAACCATGGCCTTCTATCCTCTCCTTGTGCCAGTTATGATGGCCGTTGGATTTGATAGCTTGACTGGGGTAGCCATTATCTTGCTCGGTTCACAGATTGGATGTTTGGCGTCTACCTTGAACCCATTCGCGACAGGTATCGCATCTTCAACTGCAGGTGTTGGTCTTGGGGAAGGGATCATCCTTCGTTTGATCTTCTGGGTTGTCTTGACTGGTCTTAGCACTTGGTTTGTATACAAGTATGCAGATAAGATCCAAAAAGACCCAACTAAATCCCTCACTTATGCAACTCGTGAAGAAGATATGAAATTCTTCAATGTTGGTGAAGATGAAGAAAATGTTAATTCAACTCTTTCAAAGAAACAAAAACAAGTCTTTGTACTCTTTGTATTGACCTTTATTTTGATGGTCTTGAGTTTCATTCCATGGGGTGACTTAGGTATTTCCTTCTTTGGTGACTTTAACACTTGGTTAACTAGTCTTCCAGTAGTTGGTAAGATTGTTGGTGGTTCAACTGCAGCCCTAGGTACTTGGTACTTCCCTGAAGGAGCAATGCTCTTCGCCTTTATGGGTATCTTGATTGGTATTGTCTACGGATTGAAAGAAGAACAAATCATTTCTTCATTTATGACTGGTGCAGCTGACTTGCTCAGCGTAGCCTTGATCGTAGCGATTGCACGTGGTATCCAAGTTATCATGAACAACGGTATGATCACAGATACGATCCTTAACTGGGGTAAACAAGGACTCAGTGGTCTATCTTCTCAAGTCTTCATCGTCTTGACTTATATCTTCTACTTGCCAATGTCATTCTTGATCCCATCATCTTCTGGTCTTGCCAGTGCGACAATGGGTATCATGGCTCCATTGGGAGAATTCGTCAATGTACGTCCTAGCTTGATTATCACTGCCTACCAATCTGCATCTGGTGTCTTGAACTTGATCGCACCAACTTCTGGTATCGTAATGGGAGCTCTTGCTCTTGGACGTATCAACATTGCAACTTGGTGGAAATTCATGGCAAAACTTGTTGTTGCCGTTATTGTAATCACCATTGCCCTCCTTCTTCTCGGAACTTTCGTTCCATTCCTATAAGAAGTAAAGAGGTGATTCCATGAAAATTGAGATTACAAATCAAGTCAAAGATGACTTTCTAGCTTCATTAAAGACTCTGATTTCTTATCCTTCGGTTTTAAACGAAGGTGAAAATGGAACACCGTTTGGACAAGCTATCCAAGATGTCCTTGAGAAAACGTTAGAAATTGCTCAAGAAATGGGCTTTCAAACTTATCTAGATCCTGAAGGATACTATGGATATGCAGAGATCGGTCAGGGGGAAGAACTCCTGGCCGTTCTTTGTCACTTGGATGTTGTTCCAGCCGGTGATTTAGAAGATTGGCAAACGCCACCTTTTGAGGCGACTCTGAAAGATGGATGGTTGATTGGACGTGGAGTACAAGATGATAAGGGACCATCGCTTGCGGCGCTTTACGCAGTTAAGAGCCTGCTCGACCAAGGAGTCGTATTTACCAAACGGATCCGCTTTATATTTGGTACGGACGAAGAAACTCTCTGGCGCTGTATGAACCGCTACAATCAGATAGAAGAAAAAGCAGATCTTGGCTTTGCTCCAGATTCGTCCTTCCCATTAACCTATGCTGAAAAAGGCTTGCTTCAAGTGAAGCTCCATGGACCAGGCTGGGAGGATCGTCCCTTACAAGCTGGTCGTGCCCTCAATGTGGTGCCAGATAAGGCAACTTATAAGGGGCAACGCTTAGAGGAACTCTTACCAGTTATCGAGCAAAGTGGTGTGAAGTATACAGAAGAAGCAGGAGCAGTAACCGTTCTAGGTCTGTCTAAACACTCCAAGGATGCGGCTGAGGGTGTCAATGCCATTGTAGGCTTAGCTGAAAGTCTTTCCTTGATCCAGCCTCATCCAGCCCTTCTCTTTATCGCAGATGCCGTTGGGGAAGAAGCGACAGGAGCAGCTCTCTTTGGTGAAATCAATGATGAACCAAGTGGTGCTCTTTCCTTCAATATTGCAACTCTCTCCATTGATGAACAGCAATCTGAAATCGGGATTGATATTCGGATCCCAGTCTTAGCGGATAAGGAGGCCTTGGTAAAACGTTTAAGTGAGGTGGCAGCTAGCTATCAACTTCAGTATGAAGAGTTTGATTATGTAGCTCCACTATACGTTCCATTAGACAGTCCATTGGTGAGTACTCTGATGGCGGTCTACCAAGAAGAAACGGGGGATCAGACCCCAGCTATGTCCTCAGGGGGAGCGACCTTTGCGCGAACCATGGAAAATTGTGTGGCTTATGGGGCCCTCTTCCCTGACGCTCTCCAAACAGAGCACCAGGCGAATGAACGAGCTAAACTGGATGATTTATATCGTGCAATGGAAATATATGCAGAGACCATTCGACGATTAGCAGCCAAGGAAGCTTAATATAGATTAGAAAAAAGCTTAGATGGTCTGACCATCTAAGCTTTCTTTTATTTGCTAAAGAAGAAGGGAGGGGTGAATTCTTTCAATTTTTCAAAGCAGTCCAAGGCCCCCTGATTGTCTTCACAAATGATAAGGCAGACGTCATCTCCGCAGACGGTTGCAACAATTTGCGGCAATTCAAGGGCATCTAAGATGGCCCCGAAGGACTGGGCCAGACCAGGTAGAGTTTTGACGACTACTTGGTTTTGGACGGGACGAAGCATGACAAGGGCATCTTCCATATAAAAACGCAGTCGGTTTTCCCAACGAGATGGGGCAATGCTATTGATGGCATAGTAAGAGCTATCCCCTTCGTTAATTTTTACCAGATTCAAGGATTTGACATCTCTCGAGAGGGTGGACTGGGTCACGATGATGCCGTTGGCTTCCAGGCTGTCCTGCAATTCTTGTTGGGTTCGAATTTTCTTTTCTGAAATAATAGACCGGATCAGGCGGTGGCGACTTTCAATCTTATTCATAAGGGCTCTCCTTATTTGATAAACATAGCATCTCCAAAGCTAAAGAAACGGTAGCCTTGGTCGATAGCGTGCTGATAAGCATCCAGAGTGAGTTCTCGACCTGCGAAGGCAGAAACGAGCATGACTAAGGTTGATTTTGGTAAGTGGAAGTTGGTTGAAAAGGCGTCGACAACCTGCCACTGATAGCCTGGTTTGATAAAGATATTGGTCCAACCAGAGTCGGCTTGTAACTCTCCATTAAACTTGTTCCCAATTGTTTCTAAAGTTCGGATAGAAGTAGTTCCAACGGCAACGATGCGGTGTCCACTCGCTTTGACTTGTCGAAGAGTTTGGGCGGCTTCTTCTGAGAGTTGATAAAATTCGGAATGCATCTCATGTTGGTCGAGATCATCGACGGATACAGGACGGAAGGTACCTAGTCCGACATGAAGGGTTAGATAAACCAAGTGAACCCCTTTGTCTTCAATCTTTTGTAAGAGCTCAGGTGTGAAATGGAGGCCAGCAGTAGGAGCTGCGGCAGACCCATTTTCTTTGGCATAGACTGTCTGGTAACGTTCCTGATCTTCCAATTTTTCATGGATGTAAGGTGGTAGGGGCATTTCTCCTAAACTTTCCAAGACTTCAAGGAAAATTCCTTGGTAAGAAAACTCTACGATACATCCTCCGTGTTCCAGCTTCTTGATCAGAGTCGCTTGAAGACGTCCATCACCAAAGCTGACGACCCCACCCTCTTTAAGACGTTTGGCAGGTTTGGCAAGAACCTCCCATTGATCGCCCTCAATATTTTTTAAGAGGAGAAGCTCCACATGCCCTCCTGTATCCGGTTTGACCCCATGGAGACGAGCTGGAAGGACACGGGTATTGTTCATAACCAAAGCATCCCCTGGTTCTAATTCATTGATAATGGCGTCAAAATGCTGGTCTTCCATCTGACCTGTTTGTCGATTGAGGATTAGTAGTTTTGAGGCATCGCGCTTCTCTAGTGGGGTTTGCGCAATTAACTCCTCGGGGAGGTGGAAATCAAAGTCATTCGTATTCATGTTCTCTCCTTGTATCTAAATTCTTCTATTTCTTACATTTAACCTTCCCCATTATATCATGAAATAAGAGTGAAACAAAGGAAATCACTAGCCGAATTTTAAAGGGGTGAAGGTAAAAAATCCTTTTCTAACATCAAGAAAGCGCTTGACAAAAATTGGTCTATACCATATAATGAATATAAGAAATAAGCGGAGGATTTATCATGAAAGTTATTGAAGTAGCCAATCAAATCGAAGGGGGACAGGTTGCTTTTGACCTGCTAAAAGAAAAGTTAGAGCAGGGTGCCAAAACTCTGGGGCTTGCGACTGGAAGCAGTCCACTTGAGTTTTATAAATTGATTCGGGAGAGTGATTTGGATTTCTCAGACATGGTCAGTGTCAACTTGGATGAGTATGTAGGCTTGACGGGAGAAGATCCTCAATCCTATCGTTACTTTATGCAGGAAAATTTATTCAATGAGAAACCGTTTAAAGTTAGCTATCTTCCAAAAGGAAACGAAGATACTGCAGAAGAAGAAACAGCTCATTACAATGAAATTTTGGCCCAACATCCAGTAGATCTGCAAATTCTAGGGATCGGTCGCAACGGCCACATTGGTTTTAACGAACCAGGCACGCCATTTGACAGCCAAACGCATTTGGTCCATTTGGATCAATCAACGATTGAAGCCAACTCTCGCTTCTTTGAAAAAATTGAAGATGTGCCAACGCAAGCCATCTCCATGGGGATTGCGAACATTCTTGCTGCCAAGTCTATCATTCTCTTTGCCTATGGAGAATCAAAAGCAGAAGCGATTGCAGGAATGGTTAATGGTCCAAAAACAGAGAGTTTACCAGCGAGTGCCCTTCAAGGTCATCCAGATGTCGTGATTATTGCTGACCAAGCAGCCTTGAGCTTACTGTAACCAGTTGAAAAAGAGAGACCTATCTGAAATATCCTGAAAGATAGGTTTTTTTATAGAGTGAAGTATGGTACAATAAGATAAAATTCTATATTTGAGGAAAATATATTTTGAAAAAGAAGTTGCTCGTTTTAGGAATCGTCGTCCTATCTCTGTTTCGGCCTCTGTCAATCGTAGCGGATGAGCTGGTGGATATGGCGCAAAAAATGTATCCCAATGATCATGTGCAGGCCTATAATCGACCAAGGTCCTCTCTCGTCATCGATGCGAATACCGGGGATGTTTTGTGGAGAGACAATATTGATGAAGTGCGGGATCCAGCAAGTATGAGTAAGCTTATGACTCTGTATCTGCTCTTCGAAACCATGAAAGAGGGGAAGATTACCAAAGATACGGTTGTCACTGCAACGGCTGCGGATCAATCCATGTCAAAAATCTATGAGATTTCCAACAATAACATCGTTGCAGGAGTGGACTATACAGTCTCTGAATTGATTACCATGACGGCTGTTCCATCCTCCAATGTGGCTACGATTATGTTGGCCAATCTCCTTTCTAATCACGATGCGGATGCCTTTATTCAGCGGATGAACGAAAAGTCCAAGGAGTTGGGGATGACCAATACCATTTGGAACAATCCGAGTGGAGCGGCCATTTCAACCTTCCAAGGTTTGTATACCAGTTATAACTATCCAAATGATGCGGCCAACCAGACAACCGCAAGAGATTTGGCGATTCTCGTCTATCATTTCGTGAAAAAATATCCAGAGATTCTTAGCTATACCAATCAGGCTAAGGTGACCGTGAAACAAGGAACGCCTTATGAGGAGACTTTTGATACCTATAACTATTCCTTGCCAGGAGCAAGATATGCTCTTGAAGGAGTAGATGGTCTGAAGACAGGTTCGAGTCCACGTGGTGCCTTTAACTATATCGCAACCGCTAAACGGGGGGACCAACGAATTATTTCCGTAGTCATGGGAGTTGGTGATTGGTCCGACCAGGATGGTGAATACTATCGACATCCATTTGGCAATGCCTTGATCGAAAAGGCTTTTGCAGATTATCGTTATAAGAAGTTGTTGGACAAGGGTGTTCAGACGATCGATGGAAAGACCTACACACTGGATCAACCTTTCTATGCCACGGTCAAAAAGGGAGAAGAGAATCCAAAACTCGTTGTCAAAGATGGACAGGTAGAGGCGGATTCAGGCTTGATGACCCTATCAGAAAAGATTTCTGATGGACTTCCAGTAAAAGAAGGAGCAGTGAATCAATCAGATACCCAAAGTACTGCGGCTCCATCTACAAAGAAATCCTTCCGTTTTCCGATTGAAAGTCTGGTCATTTTGATTCCAATTGGTATTCTTGCTATGATTCTGTATGTAGAAAGAGCCCATCGCAACCAACGTGCGCGCAAGGCTCAGGATCGCTACAAAAAATAATCGATCAAAACTCAACTGAAATCCAGTTGGGTTTTGTCATTGCCTTTTATTTCTCATGTTGAAAGGAAACTTATGAAAGCATTTCGAAATTCCTATCCTGCTTATTTATTTTTATATAGTTTTTACTTCATGTCGACTGCCCTATTTACGACTTTAATCTCTGTCTATCTGATAGGCCAGCAGTATTCAGCCAGTCAGGTATCTAATTTGGTGTCGACAGCCTTTTTCCTATCCATGCTTACCCAGCCCTTATTTGGTTATATCAATGAACGATTTGGTATTGTTAAAATCACGACCTTGAGCTTAGGAGTCCTCATGGCAGGAGTGGGTGGATTTATCTGGGCCCCTAACTTCTTTTGGTTGACCATCTTTTATGGCTTGGTATTACTGTGTCTAAATGGGACGGCTCCCATGATGGAAATTTTAGCTACCCAGAGTCCCTATGCTTTTGGAAAAATCCGCGTTTGGGGGACGCTAGGGTATGCGGCTGGAGCCCACCTAGCTGGTTGGCTCTATGCTCATCTTAGCCCTCAGTCTGTATACTATTGTGTATTGGTCACGATCCTTCTTAGTTTCTTTACTTTAGGGGCTATCCGTATTGATAAGACCAATCGGGTACAAAAAGAAGCTGTCTCGATCCGGCCTCTGCTCCATAATGGACCCTATCTCTTTTTCCTATTACTGATGGGGCTTGTGTCGGGCGTGGGAAATATTGGCCATACCTATATTCCAGCTCTCTTAATGGATAGTGGGCTCCCTGTTCAGATAGCGTCTACGGTTGTGGCCATATCTGTCGTAGTCGAAGCTCCCCTCATCTTTTTCTCGGACCGTTTTATGGATCATTGGCCCCTGCGTCTCCTAATTTTGCTTCCTGTGGGGATTCTCTTGCTCCAGTATTTCATCTATGCTCTTCCGACTCCGGTCTTCTTAAAAGTGCTGGTTACCCTCTTGGCCAAGCATACGACGGGGATGGTCTTGATCATGGTCTCCTTGCGTTTTATCTCCCAACAAGTGGATAAGAAAGATCTAGTCTTAGCCATGGCTCTCGTGCAGGGAGTGCGCTATCTTGGTACCATTCTCTTGCAACCGCTAGCAGCTTTCTTTGTAGATCACGGTGGATTTTCAATGATGAGTTACTTCTTGGTGGCTGTCCTGGTCCTCGTCCTTCTACTAAGTCTCTTTTTAAAGATGCCAAAAGGAAAATCTCCAGGTCTCTTTGGGAACACGAAGGAGTAAAAAGTTTAGGAAATAGAGTTTGTGAATAGAAGGACTTATGCTATAATGGAGAACGATGATGTTTATGAAAGAAATGAGAGAGAATGAAGTTTAAACGTGCCTTATTTGCGACACTTTCCCTTGCTTGCCTGTGTTTCCCAATGATAGCAAAGGCGGATGATCTTTATCAACAAGAAGATATCATGTCGATCACAGAAAAATCAGGGACTTCGGTGGATGAATTTTTCCGTCCCAAGGCAGATATTGTCGTCGATGCTCACACAGGAGCGATTGTTTATGGAGATAATATTGATGCTCCTCGTGACTCCGGCAGTATGGCTAAATTGATGTCCGTCTACGTGCTTCTGAGAGCTATTAAAGAAGGGCAGCTGGATTATGATACCATGATTACCGCGACGGATACGGATGTGATCATTTCTCAAAATCAGAAGTTGAGCAATAGTCCCATTGTGGCGGGGGCTCAATACAAGGTATCGACCCTCCTAAATATGATTTTTGTTCCTTCATCCAGTGCGGCGACCATCATGATTGCCAATAAGGTGTCTGGAGGAGATCCAGATAAATTCTTGGATTTGATGAACCAGCGGGCCCAGGAAATTGGAATGACCAATACCAAGTGGAACAATCCTAATGGTGCCCCAACTGCAGTCCTAGATGGCTACTATAATCCGACCCGCTATGATCAAAATGCCATTAACCAAACAACAGCAAGAGACATGTCTATTTTGGCCTATCACATAGTTAACGAGTTCCCTGAAATACTCAACTATACTAAAAATGCCAAGATAACCCTCTTCCAAGGTACAGATTATGAAGAAACCCATGAAAATTATAATTATTCCTTGGAAGGTGGAAGATATTCTCTAAAGGGTGCGGATGGCCTAAAAACCGGCTCTAGTCCGACAGCAGATTATAATTACACCTTGACGGTTAATCGCGGAAATCAGCGATTTGTTCAAGTCATTATGGGAGTCGGCAACTATGATGTGGAAATTGCAGAGAGCCTGCGTCACGTCATTGGAAATGCCCTGATTGAAAGACTATATCAGGATTATGAGTACAAAGAGGTGCTGCCGGCGGGGGTTCACACGATTCAGGGGCAAACCTATCACTTAGACAAACCCTTCTATGCTACAGTGAAAAGAGGGACGAATCCAGAGATCAGTGTTCAAAATGGCCAGCTACAAATTGCCAATGGCTTGCAAACTGTTTCTCCGTCCATTCAGCAAACGCAGGCTGTAAGCGCAGTAGAAGCGCCTCATCAGAAGTCCTCTAGCATGCGTCAAAAAGGCTGGGATCCAATGTGGCTCTGTTGCTTCCTTCCTTTTATTTTCTTAAGAATTTTCTTTAACGTGAGATATAAGAGAAAATAAGAAGATTTCCAAATAAATCGATAGACCGGAGATAGACTGATCTCTGGTCTTTTTTTAAAGAATCAGGGGACAGGTATGAATTGACTGCAACCGGGCTTGATGCTAGAATGGTAATGGAATGATAAAAAGGAGAGATTGAATGAAAAAAAGACTATTAACAATGGTTGCTTTAATGGGGGTGCTTGGGCTAGTAGCCTGCTCAAATCAAGAAGGGACCTCGTCCAGTGAAAAGTCAGTTCAGGGAACAGCCCAGTCTTCTAGGGCCTCTCAGAGCAAGAAAGTGACCAGTTTGAAAGGATCCTCAGAATCTCCTTTTGTTTTGTATACAGATGAGGAACTTGAAAATGCCAGAACCGTTGGGGATTTTAAAGCTTTCTATGCTTTGATGATGGACCGAACAGTTGCTCATTCGGAGGAAGCAGGAGCATCACTCACGGGCTCTGCAAAAGAGACCTATGAGACTTATCTGAAAGACTTGAAGGAGAAAATGGAAACGAGCAAGGCCCGTTTTAATGAATCCATGGATACGATAGGGTCTGAAGACACCGATGTTCCGGAAGATACTCGTGCAAGCATTGTCGAAAAATTCGAAACGGCTCGAAAACAAGCTGAAGCATCTGAAAATGGAACCTCCCCATCATCGGAAACTCAAGATCCGGCATCAGGCGAGAAAACGAATGAGTCAGATCAGTGAGCGGGGGACATTATGTAATGTCTTGTCTAAGATGAATGAACATTCGCTATTCATTTCAGTAAGATCATATCTAAACAAGGAGCTGGGCTCCTTTTTTTCTTACCCCTCCGTATATTTGTCCTCCATTACGAATTATATAAGTGGAGGTGATGATATGTTTCTTGCAGCAGATACTAAGAATCGTCGTTGGAATTGTTTGGAGAAGGTCCCGATGAAAAAGGAAGGTCCCTTTTTCTGTCTCCTGTGTGGAAAGGAAGTCCGCTTAAAGAAAGGGCCCGTGATGCGTCCACATTTTGCTCACATCAACCTAGAGGCTTGCCCCTTCCATCATGAAACGGAGAGTTCCGAACATCTAGAGTTAAAATTGGGGCTTTATCAATGGGCCAAGCAAAACACTCTAGCTGAAGTGGAAAGTCCTCTGCAGGCAATCCAACAGATTGCGGATGTTCTCCTTCCAGATCAAAAGCTTGCCTTAGAAGTGCAATGCAGTTCCTTGTCTATGGAGCGTTTAAAAGAACGAAGCGATAGCTATCGCAAGCATGGGTATCAGGTTTATTGGTTGTTGGGGAAAAACTTATGGCTCAAGAAAAGCCTGTCGGCTCTGCAAGAAGGTTTTGTCTATTTTAGCCAAAATAGGGGCTTTCATCTCTGGGAGTTGGACCTAGAGAAGCAGGAAGTTCGTCTCCACTATCTGATCCATCAAGACTTACGAGGGCGTCTTCATTATCGGACTCAACATTTTCCTTTTTATGGAGGGAATCTGTTAGAAGTTTTGCGGACGCCTTATGCCAAACAAGCCTTGCAACGAATGAGGGTCCCTCTAGACCGACAGTTTAAAGACTATCTTCGTCAGCAGTTGTATTACCGGCATCCTAAGTGGATGGCTCTTCAGGAACAGCTCTATCTGAAAGGAAAGCATCTCCTGGAGTTGGACTTGGAAGCCTTTTATCCCCTTTGTCGGCCACTGAAGTCTAGGAATTTTATCCAGATTAAGGGAGATTGGCAAGGCTATTATCAGAACTTTATGACCTATTATCTCCAAACCGGAATGAAAGCGACGCAGACTCTTTATTCGCCTCGTTTTTATCAGAACTGGAAAGCTTAAATTTCTGTCAATCAAATACCCCCAAATGGTAATATATGTGATAAAATAGAAACATTGGAGGATTTTTGTAATGGTAAAACAACGAAATGAAATTGATGAAAAATACCAATGGGATTTGTCGACCATTTTTGCGACAGACCAAGCATGGGAAGAAGAAGCAACTGCTTTAGCTGCAGCCATTAAAGATGCTGCTCATTTTGCAGGTTCTTTATTGTCTTCTCCAGCTAACCTATTAGAAACCACAGAAGTTTATTTGGACTTGAACCGTCGTTTGGAGAAGGTTTATGTCTACGCTCATATGAAGAATGACCAGGACACACGCGTAGCCAAATACCAAGAATTCCAATCAAAAGCGATGTCCCTTTACAGCCTTTTAGGGGAGACCTTTGCCTTCTACGAACCAGAATTTATGGAGATCACTGAGGAGCAATACGCCAACTTCTTGAAAGAAGTCCCTGCTTTAGAAGCTTATGCTCATTACTTTGACAAATTGCTCAAAACCAAAGAGCATGTCCTTTCTCAAAAAGAAGAAGAATTGTTAGCAGGAGCAGGTGAAATCTTTGCTGCGGCAGGTGAAACCTTTGAGATTTTGGACAATGCAGATATCGTCTTCCCGATGGTGAAGGATGACCAAGGCCAAGAAGTTCAGTTGACCCATGGAAACTATATTTCTTTGGTAGAGTCTAAGGACCGCCAAGTCCGTAAGGAAGCTTACCAAGCCTTGTATGGTGTCTATGAACAGTACCAACATACCTATGCTAAGACCCTTCAGACTAACGTCAAGGTCCACAATTACAATGCTAAGGTTCGCAAATTTTCTAGCGCGCGTGAGGCAGCTCTTTCTGCTAACTTTATCCCAGAGAGCGTCTACGATAGTCTGGTAGAAGCGGTTAACAAGCATTTGCCTTTGTTGCAACGCTACGTGAAACTCCGCTCAAAAATCTTAGGAATTGAAGATTTGAAGATGTATGATGTCTACACGCCACTGTCTTCTACTGATTACAAGTTCACCTATGAAGAAGCACTTGCTAAGTCTGAGCAGGCTTTGGCGGTGCTTGGTGGTGACTACCTATCTCGCGTGAAGCGCGCCTTTACTGAACGTTGGATCGACGTCCATGTCAACCAAGGAAAACGCTCAGGTGCCTATTCAGGTGGTTCTTATGATACCAATGCCTTTATGTTGTTGAACTGGCAAGATACATTGGACAATCTCTTCACCTTGGTGCATGAGACTGGCCATAGTATGCACTCCAGCTACACCCGTGAAACCCAACCTTATGTCTATGGGGACTATTCGATCTTCCTTGCGGAGATTGCATCTACAACCAATGAAAATATCTTGACTGAGCAACTGTTGTCAGAAGTAGAAGATGATGAGACCCGTTTTGCTATTCTCAACCACTTCTTGGATGGCTTCCGTGGTACAGTCTTCCGTCAAACCCAGTTTGCTGAGTTTGAACATGCGATTCACAAGGCCGACCAAGAAGGACAAGTCTTGACCAGCGAATTCTTGAATGAGCTGTATGCGGACTTGAATGAGAAATATTATGGTCTTTCAAAAGAAGACAATCCAGAAATCCAATACGAATGGGCTCGCATTCCTCATTTCTACTATAACTACTATGTTTTCCAATATTCGACTGGTTTTGCAGCAGCCTCTGCCTTGGCTGAGAAGATCGTTCATGGAACACAGGAAGATAAGGACAAATACCTAGAGTATTTGAAGGCCGGAAATTCGGACTACCCACTCAATGTGATCCGCAAGGCAGGTGTTGATATGGAAAAAGAAGACTACCTTCATGCCGCCTTTGAAGTCTTTGAACGTCGTCTCAATGAATTTGAGGCCCTCGTTGAAAAATTAGGATTGGCCTAAGATGGTTGAGTCTTACAGTAAAAATGCTAACCACAATATGCGCAGACCAGTTGTGAAGGAGGAAATAGTCTCCTTCATGCGGGAGCGCCAAGCACCGGTAACCGATGCTTTAAAGGAGCTAGAAGAATTTGCTCGTCGGGAAAATATTCCCATTATCCCTCATGAAACGGTCGCTTTCTTTCGTCTCTTTTTGCAGACCATGCAGCCCAAGTCGATTTTAGAAATTGGGACAGCGATTGGCTTTTCAGCTCTCTTGATGGCGGAGCAAGTGCCTGATGCAAAGATTATGACCATTGATCGCAACGAGGAAATGATTGGTTTTGCTAAAGAAAACTTTGCTCGTTTTGATCAACGCAAGCAAATCACCCTCTTAGAGGGAGATGCGGTGGACCTGCTGGAGCATATTGAACAACGCTTTGACTTGATTTTTATGGATTCGGCTAAGTCCAAGTACATCGTCTTTCTTCCAGAAGTTCTCAAACGATTGGAAGTTGGGGGAGTCGTGATTTTGGACGATATCTTCCAAGGAGGAGATGTGGCGCGTGATATTATGGATGTACGGAGAGGACAACGGACCATTTATCGAGGCTTACAACGTCTCTTTGATGCCACTTTGGATCATCCTGGTTTGACAGCCAGTCTGATTCCCCTCGGTGATGGCATTCTCATGATTCGTAAAAATCTGGAAGAGATTTCTTTGCCGACAGAAGAGTAGCTTTTAGACTTATTTAAGTTATCCTGTTGAATTTGTGGTAAAATAGTAGCAGTGAATTTTAGAATGGAGAAAAAAACATGAAGAAAAAATTTGTAGCTGGAGCGGTGACCCTTTTATCAGTTGTAGCGCTAGCAGCTTGTGCAAAAAGTGGCAGTGACAAAGATATCGTCACAATGAAGGGAGATACCATTACTGTTGGTGACTTCTATGATGAAATCAAAAACAACCAAGGTGCACAACAATACCTTTTCCAAATGACGATTAACAAAGTCTTTGAAAAAGAATACGGCTCAAAAGTCTCAGACAAAGATGTTGAGAAAAAAGTTGATGAGCAGAAAAAACAATTGGGTGAAGCCTTCAAGAGCTACCTCACTCAACAAGGTTTAACAGAAGAAACCAACAAACAACAAATCCGTAGCAATCTTTTGTTAGAGTATGCGGTTGACCAAGCTATTTCAAAAGAGTTGACAGACGAAGCTTACAAAAAAGCATTTGAAAGCTATACACCAGAAATCACTGCAAATGTGATTAAATTGGATTCAGAAGAAAAAGCAAATGAAGTTCTTGCAAGTGTAAAAGCTGAAGGCGCAGACTTTGCACAAATCGCCAAAGAAAACTCTACAGATGCTAGCACCAAAGATAAGGGTGGAGAAATCAAATTTGACTCTGGAACAACAACTGTTCCAACCCGTGTTAAGGAAGCAGCATCTAAGCTTGATGTAAATGGTATTTCTGATGTTGTCATTGTTCCTGCTAGTCAAAACAACGCTGGTAGTTACTATATTGTGAAAGTAACCAAGAAGGAAGAAAAAGGATCAGATTGGAAGAAATACGAAAAACGCTTGAAAGAAATTCTAACGGCAGATCGTAAAAATGATGCCAACTTTATCCGTAGCATCATTGCTAAAGCAATGACAAATGCCAATATCAAGGTGAAAGATGATGCCTTCAAGGCAACCTTCAACCAATACATGCAAAATATCGGTGCAACAACAGAAGGCAGCTCATCTTCTAAATAAGGATATTAGTTGACGACCATTGTATTTATCTGTATAATGAGATAGTTGAGAATAAATCATTTAGAATCGGATGCAGAGAAGTGGCGGGGGTGCGAGCCATGGAAGAGGAATGATTTTGCTACTCAATAGAACAATTACATAATCGAATGAAGAATGACAAGTTCATTGAATGAAGGTGGTACCGCGGTTTTTCGCCCTTCGTTAGTGAGCTTGTCTTTTTTTCAGCATCTTCTACCGGAGATCCTTTCTAATAAGAGAAAGGCCTTCCTATAGATTTGCAGGAGGAAACTGATGAAATCGTATCTGGTCAAACAAAAGTTTCGACTTGGAGGGGAACGCTTTGACATCAAAAATGATCTGGGAATGGTAGAATACCATGTAGAAGGTTCATTTTTTAAGATTCCTAAGACCTTTACTATCTATGATGTTGCTGGTGAACAGGTCAGTGAGATTAGTAAAGAAGTCTTAACTTTCCTACCACGTTTTAAAATTCAACTGAGTAACGGAGATAGTTTTTATATCCGTAAGAAGTTGACTTTTTGGAAGGATAAGTATGAATTTGATAATCTTGGTCTTCGCATCGAAGGAAACGTCTGGGATTTGAATTTTAAATTGCTAGATAACCGCGATCAAGTGATTGCCGAGATAACGAAAGAACTTTTCCATTTAACCTCAACTTATACCGTAACCGTCTATGAAGACTCTTATGCAGACCTAGTTATTTCTCTCTGCGTCGCAATTGACTATGTAGAAATGCTAGAAAGTCAATCAAGTTAGTAAAAAGGAGACATCATGAAACAATTATCTAGTGCACAAGTCCGCCAAATGTGGCTTGATTTCTGGGCGACCAAAGGTCACTCAGTAGAACCATCCGTTAGCTTGGTTCCAGTAAACGATCCAACCCTATTGTGGATTAACTCAGGGGTTGCAACCCTTAAGAAATACTTTGATGGGACTATCATTCCTGAAAATCCACGGATTACCAATGCGCAAAAAGCCATCCGTACCAACGATATCGAAAACGTAGGGAAGACGGCGCGTCACCATACTATGTTTGAAATGTTGGGGAACTTCTCAATTGGGGATTACTTCCGTGATGAAGCCATTACCTGGGCTTATGAACTTTTGACAAGTCCTGAATGGTTTGACTTCCCTAAAGACAAACTTTACATGACTTACTATCCAGATGACATAGATTCATACAATCGCTGGATTGAAGTGGGCGTGGATCCAAGTCACTTGATTCCTATTGAGGATAACTTCTGGGAAATCGGTGCGGGACCTTCTGGACCTGATACAGAAATCTTCTTCGACCGTGGAGAAGCCTTTGACCCAGAAAATATTGGAATTCGCCTTCTTGCGGAAGATATCGAAAACGATCGCTACATCGAAATCTGGAATATCGTTTTGTCACAATTTAATGCGGACCCAGCGGTTCCTCGTAGTGAATACAAGGAATTGCCGCACAAGAACATTGATACGGGCGCTGGTTTGGAGCGTTTGGTGGCGGTGATCCAAGGGGCTAAGACCAACTTTGAAACAGACCTCTTCATGCCAATCATCCGTGAAGTTGAGAAATTATCTGGTAAGGTTTATGACCAAGATGGCGATAATATGAGCTTCAAGGTTATTGCAGACCATATCCGTTCGCTTTCATTTGCTATCGGTGATGGTGCCCTTCCTGGAAATGAAGGTCGTGGTTATGTCCTTCGTCGTCTTCTCCGTCGTGCTTCTATGCATGGTCAAAAATTAGGTATCAATGAGCCTTTCCTTTACAAACTGGTTCCAACTGTTGGCAAAATCATGGAAAGCTACTACCCAGAAGTGCTTGAAAAACGTGACTTTATTGAAAAAATCGTCAAGAGCGAAGAAGAGTCATTTGCCCGTACTCTTCACTCAGGTCAGAACTTTGCCCAAGGTATTGTCGCAGACTTGAAAGAAAAAGGCCAAACAGTTATCGCAGGTCAAGATGTCTTCAAACTCTACGATACTTATGGATTCCCAATGGAGTTGACAGAAGAAATCGCTGAAGAAGCTGGTATGACAGTCGACCGTGAAGGTTTTGAAGCAGCCATGAAAGAGCAGCAAGAACGTGCGCGTGCTTCAGCTGTTAAAGGCGGCTCCATGGGGATGCAAAACGAAACCCTTCAAAACATTACTGTTGAGAGTGTCTTCAACTACAATGCAAGTCAATTGCCTTCAAAATTGGTGGCTATCGTAGCAGATAACGCAGAAGTAGAAGATGTTTCAGAAGGAACTGCATCTCTTATCTTTGCAGAAACTCCATTCTACGCTGAAATGGGTGGACAAGTAGCTGACCATGGTCAAATTTTGGATGCTAAAGGAAATGTCGTAGCAACTGTAACAGACGTTCAAAAAGCACCAAACGGACAAGCTCTTCATACTGTTGAAGTTCTTGCTCCACTTGCTTTGAACCAAGAATATACCTTGGCGATAGATACGAACCGTCGTCACCGTGTCATGAAGAACCACACAGCGACTCACTTGCTCCATGCAGCTCTTCACAATATCCTTGGCCACCATGCTACTCAAGCAGGATCTCTTAACGAAGTAGAATTCCTTCGCTTTGACTTCACCCACTTCCAGGCAGTAACTCCTGAAGAATTGCGGGCTATTGAGCAACAAGTCAATGAGAAGATTTGGGAAGCCATCGCAGTGGAAACAGTTGAGACTGACATTGATACAGCTAAAGAAATGGGAGCTATGGCCCTCTTTGGTGAGAAATACGGTAAAGAAGTCCGTGTTGTCACCATCGGTGACTACTCAGTGGAACTCTGTGGCGGTACCCATGTAAGCAATACTTCTGAAATCGGTCTCTTCAAGATTGTCAAAGAAGAAGGGATTGGATCAGGAACTCGCCGTATCTTGGCAGTGACTGGTAAAGAAGCCTTCGAAGCTTACCGTGAACAAGAAGATGCTCTAAAAGCAGTCGCAGCAACCTTGAAAGCCCCTCAACTCAAGGAAGTACCTCACAAGGTTGAAGGACTTCAAGAGCAACTTCGTCAATTGCAAAAAGAAAATGCTGAATTGAAGGAAAAAGCAGCAGCAGCGGTAGCAGGCGATGTCTTCAAGGATGTTCAAGAAGCAAATGGACACCGTTATATTGCCAGCCAAGTTTCAGTTTCAGATGCAGGTGCCCTTCGTACCTTTGCAGATAACTGGAAACAAAAAGACTACTCTGATGTCCTGGTTCTTGTCGCAGCAATTGGTAACAAGGTCAACCTTCTCGTAGCCAGCAAGAACAAAGATATCCACGCAGGTAACTTGGTTAAAGAATTGGCTCCAATCGTCGATGGACGTGGTGGTGGTAAACCAGACATGGCCATGGCAGGAGGAAGCAACCAAGCGAAAATCCAAGAATTGTTGGATGCCGTAGCAATTAAATTGTAAGCAACAAGAGATCTACCTTCGGGTAGGTCTTTTTGTATGGTAAACTGTTAAATCTTTGTAAAAACTTTTTAAGAAGTACTTGTAATTTTTGATAAATACATTACAATAAATATATAGGAAAAAGAAAGTGTCTTAGATATTGCTCCATTGTCGATTTGAAGGCGCAGTCCGAGGCCCTCATAAAAATCCTAAGTTTGACAGCATAATAAATAATCAAAGGTAGATAATTGAATTAAAAAATAGACTTGGAATAGGAATCGAAAGGAAAAAGGAGTGTTGTATGAAGGGGAACAGTATCTGGAAAAATGTTGGTTTGTATGCCTTGGTGGTCTTCTCTCATTTTATTTTATTTTCGAGGATTCTTGCTAGTTGCTTGAATGTTCTCGTTGAGGGAGGTTCCGAGCCTCTCATTCTCTTGATATTCGCTTTGGTATCTGCTCTCTATATTTTTGGTTTGTGGAAATGGTACCAAAAGGGTTGGAAACTTGAGGTTAAAAAGACCAAACTGACGTCCACGATATGGTTACCCATTGGATTATTAGTTGCCTTTATTGCTCTTCAAGCCTTGGTCTCGGGTGAATCGTCTAATAATCAAAGAAGTATTGAGTTTTTCTTGGAGTTATTTCCTGCCTTCGTTTTTTTCTATATTATTTTTATTGCTCCCATTATTGAAGAATTCATAACTAGAGGCTTAATGGCCAAGTATCTATTTTCAAAGCAAGAAACCCTAGGACAGACCTTGCTCTATATTGCTCTTTCTTCTAGTTTATTTTCTTTTCTCCATCTTCCGTCTAGTCTAGGGCAATTTCTAATTTACTTTATAATGGGTTCAATTTTCGCTTTAGCGTATCTGACTAAGGAAGATATTCGTTATGCCATTGCCCTGCATATAGCAAATAACCTGATCGCTTCTCTCCTTATCTTCTTGCTTCAATAAAGAAGAATGGGGACTAACATACCTACCAAATCAGCCCTTTCCAAATCTGGAAAGGACTGATTTGTTTATTTGAGATAGTTTCTTCTGCAGCAAGGCTAATTTTTAGCATAAAAAAACAAAAAAACCTTTCCATCTGGAAAGGTTTTTGTCTTATAGGCCATAGTTGTAATCGTCATCCTGCATGGCTTCTACTTCACCGAGAAGATAACCATTTCCGACTTGAGAGAAGAAGTCGTGGTTGGATGTACCGGTTGAGATCCCGTTCATGACGATTGGGTTGACATCATCCGCTGAGTCAGGGAAAAGGGGATCTTGTCCCAAATTCATGAGGGCTTTGTTAGCATTGTAGCGAAGGAAGGTCTTGACTTCCTCTGTCCAACCCACACCGTCATAGAGGCTCTCTGTATAGCCTTCTTCGTTTTCATAGAGGGTGTAGAGCAGGTCATACATCCATTCTCTGAGTTTTTCTTGCTCGTCTTCTGGTAATTCGTTAAATCCAAGTTGGAACTTGTAGCCGATATAGGTTCCGTGAACAGATTCGTCACGAATGATCAACTTGATGATTTCTGCCACGTTGGCCAACTTGTTGTTTCCAAGATAGTAGAGCGGTGTGAAGAAACCAGAGTAGAAGAGGAAGGTTTCAAGGAAGACGCTGGCTACTTTCTTTTCAAGGGGAGTCCCATTGAGGTAGATCTCGTTGATGATTTCTGCCTTCTTTTGAAGGAAGGGATTGGTATTGGTCCATTCAAAAATCTCTTCGATTTCTGACTTGGTATTCAAGGTAGAAAAGATAGAAGAGTAAGACTTAGCATGAACAGATTCCATGAATTGGATGTTGTTAAAGACAGCTTCTTCATGAGGAGTACGAATATCCGCACGAAGGGCTTGCACACCCGTTTCGGATTGCATGGTATCCAAGAGTGTCAATCCACCAAAGACTTTACCAACTAGGTCTTTTTCTTTATTCGACAACTTTCTCCAGTCATCCAAGTCGTTTGACAAAGGGATACGTGTATCCAACCAGAATTGTTCGGTTAGCTTTTCCCAAGTCGATTTATCGATGACATCCTCGATGGCATTCCAGTTAATGGCTTTGTAGTAAGTTTCCATTTGAAATCTCTTTCTTTTTCTAATTCATTCGATCATACAATCATTATTATTCTAACACAATTGTTAGAATACTGCACAAAAAGTCGGCGAACCGACTTTTTGGTAGCAATGGATCAGAGTGTCTTAGATGACACAGCTTTCACATTGGTTCGCGCCAACTTCTCCACCATCATCGGTAAAGGTACGGACGTAGTAGATAGACTTGATTCCCTTGTTAAAGGCGTAGTTGCGAAGGATAGACAAGTCACGAGTGGTTTGTTTGTTTTCAGTTTTCCATTCGTAAAGCCCTTTTGGAATGTCACTGCGCATGAAGAGAGTCAGTGAGAGTCCTTGGTCTACATGCTCAGTAGCCGCAGCATAGACATCGATGACTTTACGCATATCCATGTCGTAGGCAGAAGTGTAGTAAGGAATGGTTTCCGTCGACAATCCTGCTGCAGGATAGTAGATCTTCCCGATTTTCTTCTCTTGGCGTTCTTCAATCCGTTGTGTGATTGGGTGGATAGAAGCAGATACGTCATTGATGTAGCTGATAGAACCATTTGGTGCGACAGCCAAGCGGTTTTGGTGGTAAAGACCATCTGCCTTTACTTTATCACGGAGTTCAGCCCAGTCTTCTGCACTAGGAATGAAGATATCTTTAAAGAGTTCTTTGACGCGATCAGATTTTGGTACAAATTCTCCGGTTGTGTACTTATCAAAGTAGCTACCGTTGGCATAGTCTGATTTTTCAAAGTTGTGGAAGGTAACACCACGTTCACGCGCGATATTGTTGGATTCTACGAGG
Source organism: Streptococcus sp. 400_SSPC (assembly GCF_001072745.1). Lineage (NCBI taxonomy): Bacteria > Bacillati > Bacillota > Bacilli > Lactobacillales > Streptococcaceae > Streptococcus > Streptococcus sp. 400_SSPC. The sequence continues at coordinate 51,584 of NZ_JVIQ01000015.1, forward strand.
GTCCAGTAGTTCATGAGCATGAAGTAGATGCTCGTAAACTCAACAGACTCAGGTGATCCGTATTCGATCAATTGTTGGGCAAGGTAGCTGTGAAGTCCCATGGCTCCAAGACCAAAGGTATGCGCTTGGCTATTTCCGTGGTCAATTGTTGGAACAGCTACAATGTGAGAGCTATCTGTGACGAAGGTCAAGGCACGAACCATAGCTCGGATGGAACGACCAAAGTCAGGTGAGGTCATCATGTTAACCACATTGGTTGAACCAAGGTTACATGAGACGTCAGTCCCCATTTTAATGAATTCTTGAGCATCGTTGATCAAGCTTGGCTCTTGAACCTGGAGGATCTCTGAACACAAGTTACTCATGATGATCTTGCCATCAACTGGGTTTGCACGGTTAGCAATATCAATGTTGACAACATATGGGTAACCAGATTCTTGTTGCAATTTAGAAATTTCAGTTTCCAAATCACGGGCCTTAATTTTTGTCTTGCGGATATTTGGATTAGCGACCAACTCATCGTATTTTTCAGTGATGTCGATGTAGTTGAATGGCACTCCGTATTCACGCTCTACAGAGTATGGGCTGAAGAGATACATTTCTTCATTCTTACGAGCCAACTCGTAGAACTTGTCTGGCACGACGACACCAAGTGAAAGGGTCTTAACCCGAACTTTTTCATCGGCATTTTCTTTCTTAGTAGAAAGGAAGGCGATAATATCTGGGTGGAAGACGTTAAGGTAAACCACCCCAGCACCTTGGCGTTGTCCCAATTGGTTAGAGTAAGAGAAGCTATCTTCGAAGAGTTTCATGACTGGTACTACCCCAGAAGCGGCTCCTTCATAGCCCTTGATTGGTGCTCCAGCTTCACGAAGGTTGCTGAGGGAGATTCCAACCCCACCACCGATACGAGACAGTTGAAGGGCAGAGTTGATGGAACGACCGATCGCATTCATATCATCGGTTACCTGAATCAAGAAACAAGAAACCAATTCCCCACGGCGGGCACGTCCGGCATTTAAGAAAGAAGGAGTAGCTGGTTGGTAGCGTTGGTGGATGATTTCATTTGCGATGTCTTTAGCAATTTCTTCATTTCCATCCGCAAAATAGAGAGCATTGAAGAAGACGCGGTCTTCCATGCTTTCGAGATAGTACTCTCCATCATTTGTTTTCAGAGCATACTGGTTATAGAATTTATAGGCAGCCATGAAGGACTTGAATTGGAAGTTTTGATCTTTGATAAATTGGGCCAATTCTTCCAAAAATTCAGGACGGTACTTCTGAATGAAGGCTGTTTCGATATAGTTGTATTCAATAAGGTAGTTGATTTTATCCGTTATTGAATCAAAGGCCATGGTATTTGGCACAACATTTTCTTTGAAGAAAGCATCCAAGGCTTCTTTATCTTTATGAAGCATGATTTGACCGTTAACTGGACGGTTGATTTCATTATTAAGACGGAAGTAGGTTACGTCTTCAAGTGATTTTAATCCCATAATATTCCTTTTTCTAATTCAAAAATAAAGGGGAGGCAAGCTCCCCTGTACAAGTAAAAGGGCCAGGGGAACACTGTAGTAGAGAACTACAGTATTCCATTCCCTAGACCAATCAGATCCTGTTTGATAGTTTTAAGATAATTTCTTGAGCTTAGCTGGTTGGAAGCCAGAAAAGACTTCATCTGCCGTTTGGATAACTGGTGCAGCGTTGAAACCAAGGTTCTTCACATGGTCTACAAACTCAGGTTGCTCATCTAGATTAATTTCACGGTATTCAACGTGATTGGTATCTAAAAAACGTTTGGTCATTTTACATTGAACGCAATTATTTTTTGAATAAATTGTCACCATAATGTGATCTAACTCCTCTAAATTCATAAATCTGTTTCTAGTATAAACAAAAGGTTTTTCCTTGTCAAGAGTTTTAACTAAATATTGTGCACATAAATTAACTATATCGAAGGATACCACAATATGTAGTATTGTAAGAATTAGTGAAAATTGAGGAAAACGTGATAAAATATAGGTTTTTTAAGTCAAAGGAATTCGAACCATTTTCCTAAAATTCTATATACTGTGTCCATGAAAGCAATTCTATTTATTTAATAGAAGAAAGTAAAAAAGTAGTTTAAAAGAAGAGAAAAAATGAGTGCTTCCTGTAAGTATTTTCAGTAAGTGTGTGATAAAAATCTTGAAAAATAATGAAGAAGATGATATAATAGCAAATTGTAAGGGTTATCACAGATAACTCAAAAACTAATTTTAAAAGGAGAGTCAAACTATGGCTTCTAAAGATTTCCACATCGTGGCAGAAACAGGTATCCACGCACGTCCAGCAACTTTGTTGGTTCAAACTGCTAGCAAATTTGCTTCAGATATTACTCTTGAATACAAAGGTAAATCAGTTAACTTGAAATCAATCATGGGTGTTATGAGCCTTGGTGTTGGTCAAGGAGCTGACGTTGTAATCTCAGCTGAAGGTGCTGACGCTGATGATGCTCTTGCAGCAATCGCTGAAACAATGGAAAAAGAAGGATTGGCATAAACATGACAGAAATGCTTAAAGGAATTGCAGCATCTGATGGTGTTGCCGTTGCTAAGGCATATCTACTTGTTCAACCCGACTTGTCATTTGAAACAATCTCAGTTGAAGATACAAATGCAGAAGAAGCTCGTTTGGATGCAGCTCTTGAAGCTTCACAGAACGAGCTTTCTCTTATTCGGGAGAATGCAGTAGCGAGCCTTGGTGAGGAAGCGGCACAAGTATTTGATGCTCACATGATGGTCCTTTCTGACCCTGAAATGGTTGGTCAGATCAAGGAAACAATTCGCACGAAGAAGGTGAATGCTGAGGCTGGTTTAAAAGAAGTCACAGACATGTTTATCACCATCTTTGAAGGAATGGAAGATAACCCATACATGCAAGAACGTGCAGCAGATATTCGCGACGTGACCAAACGTGTTCTTGCAAACTTGCTTGGTAAGAAATTGCCAAACCCTGCAACCATCAATGAAGAAGCAATCGTGGTTGCGCATGACTTGACTCCATCCGATACTGCTCAATTGAACAAACAGTTCGTTAAAGCCTTTGTTACAAACATTGGTGGACGTACAAGTCACTCAGCGATCATGGCGCGTACACTTGAAATTGCAGCGGTTCTTGGTACAAACAACATTACAGATCTTGTAAAAGATGGTGATGTGTTGGCCGTATCTGGAATCACTGGTGAAGTAGTCATCAACCCAAGTGAAGAACAAATTGCAGAATTTAAAGCAGCTGGTGAAGCTTATGCCAAACAAAAAGCTGAATGGGCTCTTTTGAAAGATGCCAAAACTGTTACTGCAGATGGCAAACACTTCGAGTTGGCTGCTAACATCGGTACACCTAAAGACGTTGAAGGTGTGAACGAAAATGGTGCAGAAGCTGTTGGTCTCTATCGTACTGAATTCTTGTACATGGATTCTCAAGATTTCCCAACTGAAGATGATCAATATGAAGCATACAAAGCGGTTCTTGAAGGAATGAACGGTAAACCTGTTGTCGTTCGTACAATGGATATCGGTGGGGATAAAGAACTTCCTTACTTCGATCTTCCTAAAGAAATGAACCCATTTTTGGGTTACCGTGCGTTGCGTATCTCTATCTCTGAAACAGGTAACCAAATGTTCCGTACACAATTGCGTGCTTTGCTTCGTGCATCTGTTCACGGTAAATTGCGGATCATGTTCCCAATGGTTGCTTTGTTGACAGAGTTCCGTACAGCTAAAGGTATTCTGGAAGAAGAAAAAGCGAAATTGGTTGCGGAAGGTGTTGCCGTTGCTGACGACATCGAAGTAGGGATCATGATCGAAATCCCAGCAGCAGCGATGTTGGCTGATCAATTTGCCAAAGAAGTTGACTTCTTCTCAATTGGTACAAACGACTTGATCCAATACACCATGGCTGCTGACCGTATGAACGAACAAGTTTCATACCTTTACCAACCATATAACCCATCAATCCTTCGTTTGATCAACAATGTGATCAAAGCAGCTCACGCTGAAGGTAAATGGGCTGGAATGTGTGGTGAGATGGCTGGTGACCAAACAGCTGTTCCTCTTCTTGTCGGAATGGGCTTGGATGAGTTTTCTATGTCAGCTACATCTGTCCTTCGTACACGTAGCTTGATGAAGAAACTTGACACAGCTAAGATGCAAGAATACGCCAATCGTGCTCTTACTGAATGTTCAACTATGGAAGAAGTGCTTGAACTTTCTAAAGAATACGTGAACGTAGACTAATTGATCTTAAAAATCTGATAAAAGTTATCACCTCGGAAGAGGTGGTAGCTTTTTTATTTTAAACCTGTATTTGTTTCTTTAAATGAAGTAGCTGAACAAAAATGGAGTAGGTGTTGCTATATCAAAACAAAAAATTTAAATTTTCCAAAAATTTTCGGAAATAGGTTTAATTACAATTATTTTTATAGTATAATATTGGAAAGATAGTTTGAAAACTGAACAATTATGAATCTACTTTAGGAAATTTCAGGGAAACAATGAAAGTTTCAAATTCTTTTCATAATTTTTCATCGTATTATTCAAGAAAAAATCTTGAATATTTCAACTATTTATAGTAGAATAATATCAATAGGAAGCGCTTACATAAAAGCGAGAGAGGTGAGTGAATGGATACGAAACAAGCATTGTATACATTTGGAACCGGAGAGAACTTTCATCTTCAACATTATCTAGGGGCTCATAAAGAGCAAGTAGATGGTGTGGAAGGGTATAGTTTCCGTGTATGGGCTCCAAATGCTCAGGCAGTACACCTGGTAGGTGATTTCACCCAATGGGAAGAAAATGAAATTCCTATGGTAAGAAACGAAGCTGGTGTTTGGGAAGTTTTTACAACTGCACCTCAAGTTGGCGATATCTATAAGTTCCATGTTACAAGACAAAATGGCCACCGCTTGATGAAGGTGGATCCTTTAGCAGTCCGCATGGAAAAACGTCCAGGAACAGGAGCGGTCATTACAGATATTCCAGAGAGGAAATGGAAAGATGGACTCTGGATGGCTAGACGGAGAAAACTTGGCTTTAGATCTCGTCCAGTAAATATCTATGAAGTTCATGCCGGTTCTTGGAAACGCAACGAAGATGGAAGCCCTTATTCGTTTGCTCAGTTGAAGGAAGACTTGATTCCTTACTTGGTAAAAATGAACTATACCCATGTGGAGTTCATGCCAGTGATGGCTCACCCGCTTGGATTAAGTTGGGGCTACCAATTGATGGGTTACTTTGCCTTAGAGCATTCCTACGGAACACCGGAAGAGTTTCAGGATTTCGTTGAGGCCTGTCACTTGAATAACATCGGGGTGATTGTGGACTGGGTGCCGGGTCACTTTACCATCAATGATGATGCCTTAGCTTATTATGATGGGACACCAACCTTTGAATACCAGGACCATCATCGTGCCCACAACTATGGTTGGGGAGCAATGAACTTTGACCTAGGGAAAAACCAGGTCCAATCCTTCCTTATCTCTAGTGTGAAGTTCTGGATTGAGTTTTACCATTTGGATGGAATCCGGGTCGATGCGGTCAGCAACATGCTTTACTTAGACTACGATAGTGGTCCATGGACACCAAATATTGATGGTGGAAATCTCAACTATGAGGGGATTCATTTCCTTAAGCGGATGAATGCTGTGATTAAATCAGAACATCCGGATGTCATCATGGCAGCGGAGGAAAGTTCATCTGGCACCAAGATCACTGGTCCAGAAGAGTATGGCGGTTTAGGATTTGACTACAAGTGGAATATGGGCTGGATGAATGATATCCTTCGCTTCTATGAGGAAGATCCTATTTATCGGAAATTTGATTTCAACTTGGTGACCTTTAGCTTTATGTATGCTTTCTCTGAAAACTTCTTGTTGCCATTTTCTCACGATGAAGTGGTCCACGGGAAGAAGAGTCTCATGCATAAGATGTGGGGAGATCGCTACAACCAGTTTGCTGGCTTGCGAAACCTTTTGACCTATCAGATTTGTCACCCAGGTAAGAAATTGCTCTTCATGGGTTCAGAGTTTGGCCAATTTTTAGAATGGAAGTCTGAAGAACAGCTAGAATGGTCCAATCTAGAAGATGACATGAACCGCAAGATGCAAGAGTTTACTTCACAGCTCAATCAATTCTACAAAGATAACAAGATGCTCTGGGAAATTGATGATAGCTATGATGGTATTGAGATTATTGATGCAGATAACCGAGATCAAAGTGTCTTGACCTTTACTCGTAAGGATAAAAAAGGAAATCATCTGCTATGTATCTTTAATATGGCACCAGTAGAGCGTAAGGACTTTACAGTCGGCGTCCCTGTTGCTGGGGTCTATGAAGAAGTTTGGAATACAGAATTAGAGAAATGGGGAGGTGTCTGGAAAGAGCACAACCAGGAAGTGAAGACTCAAGAGGGATTATGGAAAGATTATCCACAAACCTTGACCTTCACCTTACCGGCTCTTGGAGCTAGTGTATGGAAAGTGAAACGAAAACTTCGTTCCAATGTGTCTAAAACAAAAAAATAGTTGTTGGTGATCTACTGATCGCAGTCTATGATCCCATTCCTAAGTCTGTAGAAGAGGCCACAGTGCCTCTCCTCAGAGGTGGGAAGAAGGTCTCGTCAATCCAAAAAGGAGTAATCAATGAAGAATGAAATGCTAGCTCTGATCCTTGCTGGTGGGCAAGGAACTCGCCTTGGAAAACTCACTCAAAGCATTGCCAAACCTGCAGTGCAATTTGGTGGACGTTATCGTATTATTGACTTTGCCTTATCCAACTGTGCCAACTCAGGTATCCACAATGTTGGCGTGATTACTCAGTATCAACCGCTTGCCTTAAACAACCATATCGGAAATGGTTCCAGTTGGGGTCTTGATGGTATTAATACTGGGGTTTCTATCCTTCAACCTTATTCTGCAAGTGAAGGAAATCGTTGGTTTGAAGGAACAAGTCATGCGATTTTCCAAAATATCGACTACATCGATAGCATCAATCCAGAGTATGTGTTGATCCTTTCTGGAGACCATATCTACAAGATGGACTATGACGACATGCTTCAGTCTCACAAAGATCACAATGCCAGCCTTACAGTAGCTGTATTAGATGTACCTTTAAAAGAAGCTAGCCGTTTCGGAATTATGAATACGGATGCCAACAATCGAATTGTCGAATTTGAAGAAAAACCTGCAGAGCCAAAATCAACAAAAGCTTCTATGGGAATTTATATCTTTGACTGGTCTCGTCTTCGCAACATGCTAGTGGCTGCAGAGAAGAGTGACATCGATATGTCTGACTTCGGTAAAAACGTTATTCCAACTTACCTTGAATCTGGAGAAAGTGTCTATGCTTATGAATTCAATGGCTATTGGAAAGACGTGGGAACTATTGAATCTCTCTGGGAAGCGAATATGGAATACATTGATCCAAACAATGCCTTGGACAGCCGGGATCGTCACTGGAAGATCTATTCTCGTAACTTGATTTCACCACCAAATTCCTTTGGCGAACATGCCCAAATTGAAGATTCCTTGGTAGTGGATGGATGCTTGGTAGACGGAACAGTAAAACGTTCTATCCTGTCTACGGAAGCACAAGTTCGTAAAGGTGCAGTCGTTGAAGATTCTGTCGTCATGAGTGGTGCCATTATCGGTCAAGGTGCTGTGATTAAACGTGCTATTATCGGTGAAGGAGCAGTTGTTTCAGAAGGTGTTGTCATCGATGGAACGGAAGAAGTACAAGTCGTTGGATATAACGAAAAAGTGGGGGTAGCAACAGATGAAGATTGATAAGTATTCAGCTATTTTAGGAAACACAGTAGGCTTCCATGATATGTCATCATTGACAGATCATCGTCCTGTTGCCAGTCTGCCATTTGATGGAAAATATCGCTTGATCGACTTCCCGCTTTCTAGCCTCGCTAATGCGGGAATTCGTAGTGTATTTGGTATCTTCCAGCAAGAAAATATCAGTTCTGTCTTTGACCATATTCGCTCTGGTCGTGAGTGGGGCTTGTCAACCCTCTTGAGTCACTACTATCTCGGTATCTACAACACTCCAGTAGAAAGTTCAAACGTTGGCAAAGAATACTACGAGCAACTCTTGACCTATTTGAAACGCTCTGGTTCGAACCAGACAGTCGCTCTGAACTGTGACGTCTTGGTCAATATTGATTTAAACCAGGTTTTCCATTTGCATAATACCATTGATGCACCTATTACAGTGGTGTACAAAAAGATGCATCAACGGGATATCTCAGAAGTAAATGCAATCTTGGATATTGATGAGACAGACCATGTGACTGGTCAAAAATTGTTTGAAGGCCAAGATCCTGAAGCATTTTACAATATGTCGACCGACATCTTTATTGTGGATACTCCTTGGTTGATTGAAAAATTGGAGCAAGAAGTTCATAAGGAACATCCAGAAAAACTGCGTTATATCTTACGTGATTTAGCGGTTGAATATGGGGCATTCGCTTTTGAATACACTGGCTATATTGCCAATATTCACTCTGTTGAGTCATATTACCGCGCTAATCTTGACATGTTGGAAACTCAGAAATTCATGTCACTCTTCTCACCAAATCAAAAAGTTTATACCAAGGTGAAAAATGAAGAGCCAACTTACTATGCGACTGGTTCGCAAATTAAGAATTCGCAATTTGCCTCAGGAAGCATTGTCGAAGCTTTGGTACATGATTCTGTCATCTCTCGTCGGGTTCATCTCCATAAGGGGGCAGAAATTCGTAGCAGTCTCTTGTTCCCAGGTGTTGTTGTCCATGAGGGAGCAGTCGTAGAGCATGCGATTCTTGACAAGGGTGTCGTAGTTGAAACTGGCGTTACCATTCGTGGAACCAAAGAGGCACCTCTTGTGATTAAAAAAGGTGCTGTAATTACAGAGGATATTGGATAATGAAATTATTGTTTGTTGCCGCTGAAGGAGCTCCTTTTTCAAAAACGGGGGGCTTGGGAGACGTTATTGGGGCACTCCCTAAATCCTTGGCTAAAAAAGGCCATGATGTTCGTGTCGTCCTCCCTTACTATGACATGGTAGAGGCGAAATTTGGCGACCAAGTTGAAGATGTGCTACACTTCGAGACCAGAGTTGGATGGAGAAGTGAATACGTTGGTGTGAAACGCATCTATCGTGATGGTGTTACTTTCTATTTTATTGATAACCAGAAATATTTCTTTAGAGGACATGTCTACGGAGATTTTGATGATGGGGAGCGCTTTGCCTATTTCCAATTGGCAACGCTGGAAATGATGGAACGAGTAGACTTTATTCCAGATATCATCCATGTTCATGATTATCATACCGCCATGATTCCTTTCCTTCTTAAGGAAAAGTACCGTTGGATTCAAGCTTACAATGGTATTAAGTCTGTCTTGACCATCCATAATCTGGAGTTCCAAGGTCAGTTTGACCCAGGAATGTTGTGGGATTTGTTTGGAGTTGGATTTGAGCGCTATGAGGATGGCACTCTTCGGTGGAAAGATTGCTTAAACTGGATGAAGGCCGGGATCCTCTATGCTGATCGTGTGACCACTGTTTCACCAAGTTACGGTTATGAAATCATGACGGCTGAATATGGTTGCGGACTCGATCAAATCTTGCGGATGGAATCTGGTAAATTAACGGGTATTGTGAATGGAATCGATACAGACCTCTACAATCCTGAAACAGACCCGCTCTTGACCTATCATTTCAGTCAAGATGATTTATCAGGGAAAGCAACAAGTAAGCGAGCTCTTCAGGAACGTGTCGGACTTTCGGTACGTGATGATGTTCCCTTGTTTGGAATTGTTTCTCGTTTGACCCGCCAAAAAGGCTTTGACGTGGTGGTTGAAGAACTCCACAACCTTCTACAAAAGGATATCCAAATCGTTCTTTTGGGTACAGGAGATCCTGGCTTTGAGCAAGCCTTTGCTTGGTTTGGTCAAGCTTATCCAGATAAACTTTCTGCTAACATCATGTTTGACGTGCAGTTGGCGCAAGAAATCTATGCCGCTTCGGATGTTTTCTTGATGCCAAGCCGATTTGAACCATGTGGACTTTCTCAAATGATGGCTATGCGCTACGGCACCTTGCCATTGGTTCACGAGGTAGGGGGACTGCGTGATACAGTGCAAGCCTATAATGTCATCGATGGCAGTGGTACTGGATTTAGCTTTAACAACCTATCTGGTTATTGGTTAAACTGGGCTGTCGATCAAGCTTTGACAGTCTATACTCATGATAAGAATGCTTGGTACGGTCTTCAAAGAGAAGCCATGAGTCGTGATTTCTCTTGGGATACGGCTAGTCAACACTATGCGGATCTCTATCAGTCTTTGTAAGATAAATCTCTAAAAACGCCTATTTTGAACTGACCCCAAAAGTTAGACAGAAAAATCTGACTCTTGGGGCCGGTACATTTTAGGAGTTTTTTTGTTGCTAAGAAAGGAAGAGGAGCTACTTACATATAGGAAGCAAAAAGGGAAGAAATCTGAGCAAAATGAGTTGCTAAAAGATTCGAAAAAAGATAAGATAGATAAAGGTAAAAAATCACGGGAAGCGTTTTAGGGGAAGTGTCATTCCTCTCCAAAAATAAATGTGACTTCCTATGATTTACAAATATTACTATGTAGGAAATTATAGGATGAAACAAAGAAGACAAGCTTTTGAAAAGATTACCAAGTATTCGATTCGGAAATTATCCGTCGGAGTAGGTCCGGTTGCTATTGGAGCCCTTCTTTTTGCAGGGAGTGTAGTAGGAGCGCCTTCTGTACAAGCTGATCAATTCACGGTAGAAGCGACAGTTCATATGGGGTATGTCACGGAAAATGAGTTGACACCTGAGGAACAAGCTCAGGTGATTCGTGCAATTCCTGAAGAATATCAAAATGAAGATACCTTTTATCTGGTCTATAAGAAAAAAACACCTAGTCAAGGGCTACTACCTCAAACAGGGACGACCGAATTGGCGATTGCTGGCCTTAGTATAGCGACTGCCTCTTTAGCAGTTCTTTTGCTGTCCAAAAAACATCGTAAAAAAGTAATGGGACTCCTATTAATTGGTTCCATGGGGCAAAGCCTACTCTTATCCATTGATGCTGCAGCCTTGCAAAATATTGAATTAGCAAGCTACAATCAAACTCTTTCAATTGCAAGCAGTAAAGAACTGGTCAATGGTGTCATTCCGATTGAAGGCTATGACTATGTTGGCTACCTGCGTTGTCCAGTTGATCCAAGAGCTACGGGCCAAGAACCTCATGTAAAAGTGGAGGAGAAGCCAGTATCCCAACCTGCAATAGAAGGAAAGACTCTATCTCAGGTAACACCTGAAGAGGGTCCTGCATTCCCTATAGTGGACAAGCCAAACGTTGAAGTTTCAACAGAAATTATTCCGTTTGAAACGGTAGAACAAGCAGATCCTACTTTAGCAAAAGGTCAAACAGCAGTTTTAAGAGCTGGACAAAATGGTGAACAGACTGTTTTTACAGAAGTAAGTACGGTAAATGGTCAGGAAATTCGCAAGGTAGTTGAAAGCAAGGTTACTAAAGAACCAGTTTCACAAATTCTTGCTGTCGGGACCAAGGAGGATGTTCAACCAAGTCCACAACCTGCCCCAGTAGTCACAGCTAAGGGAACTCAGGAAGAAGGTCATGTGGGAGAAGCGCCTGTTCAGCCGGAGAACCCAACCTATACAGGTGTCGTTGAAGCCAAGGGAACACAAGAAGAAGGTCATGTAGGAGAAGCGCCTGTTCAACCGGAGACTCCATCCTATACAGGTGTCGTTGAAGCCAAGGGAACCCAGGAAGAAGGCCATGTCGGCGAAGCCCCAATTCAACCGGAGAACCCAGTTTACCAAGCGACCGAAGGGACAGTAACGGAGACAGAAATGGTAATCCTTCCATATGAAACAGAGTATGTAACGGATGCTAATCGTTACACCGATGAAGAAAGCCTTCTTCAGAAAGGCGAGGCTGGTAGTCAGGAGATTCGTCGTGTTTATAAGACGGTCAATGGTGAGAAGATTGGCGAGCCCCTCAGCACGACAACTGAAACGGTAAAAGCTCCTGTGACAGAAAGAATCAGTCGTGGAAGTAAGGCGATTGAAGGCCAAACAGAGGAAGTTGCTTTTGAGGAGATTCCATTTAAGACGGTAACCGAACAAGATGGCACCTTGCTAAAAGGAACTGAAAGGGTTTCTCAAGCCGGTAAGAATGGGAAGAAGAAAATCACCAAGGTTTACAAGACCATCAAGGGAGTTAAAACGGCGGATGCTCCTACGATTTCCGAAGAAGTGGTAGAACAAGCGCAAGATCAGATCATTCAAAAAGGGACCAAAGAACTTGAAAAGCCAACCTTAACCTTGACCCAGGTCGAGAAGGAAGAATTGAAGCGTAGTGCTAAAGCTACTTATCGTTTGGACAAACCAGACGGTGTGACCATCAAGTCTATCCAGGCTGTATTGAAGAAGGGTGATCAAGTGGTTAAAACGTTTGCCCTTTCAGAGACGGACTTAGCAGCTGCCTTAGCGGACTTGGACTACTACAAGGATTATACGCTCGCAACGACCATGGTCTATGACCGTGGAAATGGGGATGAAGAAGAAGTTCTTAAGGAAGAACCGCTAAGACTTGACCTTAAAAAAGTTGAAGTCAAAAACATCAAGGAAACCAGTCTGATTAGCGTGGATGACCAAGGCCTTGAGACTGATCGTAGCCTCTTGTCGGAGACACCATCGAATGTTAAGCCTTACTACTTAAAAGTTACGACTTACGATAACAAGGTTACGAAACTAGCTGTTGATAAAATCGAAGAAGTTACTGTAGGTGGAAATAAACTATACAAAGTAACTGCTAAGGCACCTGATTTGATTCAACGTACTGCAGAGAATCGTTTCACTGAAGAGTATGTACACTATTTACCTAAGCCAAAAGCTCACGAAGGTGATGTTTACTACGACTTTAATGAACTTGTAAAAGCTATGCAAGCCAATCCGACTGGTACATTTAAACTTGGTAGCAATATGAATGCTAATAATGTACCAGCTGCTGGCAAATCTTATGTAACCAATGCCTTTAAAGGTTCATTGGGAAGTACTGATGGCAATAAATTTGCCATTCATAATATCACTAGACCATTATTTGGAAACATTGAAGGTGGATCTGTCAAGGATCTCTTACTAGAAAATGTAAATATTGATATGCCTGGAGTTGATCGAGTAGCTCCAATTGCCAATGTCATCAAAAACAATGCAACTATCGAGAATGTCAAAGTAACAGGAAGTGTTGTCGGTAATAATGATGTAGCTGGTATTATCAATAAAATTGATGGTAGTGGAAAAGTAAGTAATGTTGCCTTTATTGGTAAACTTCACGCTGCAGGCAATAGAGGAGGCTATTTAGCTGGTATTCTTGGTGAAAACTGGAAGGGTGTTGTTGAAAAAGCTTACGTTGATGCTGAAATGACTGGTAATAAAGCAAAAGCTGCAGGTCTAGTCTATTCATCTCAAAATGGTGCTAATAACTACACGGTCGGTAAAGAAGGAGTCCTTAGAAATTCAGTTGCTAAAGGTTCGATCGAACTGAAAGAAGCTGTTCAATCTGGTGGATTGCTGGGTACCAACTGGGCCTTGGGTACTATTGAAGACAACATCACTATGATGAAAGTCAAAACAGGTGAGATGGTATTTGGTCACTCAGATATTGATGCTGACGATTACTTCACCTATTCAAGAACCAAACGTAATTATAGTGTTGATGGCGTGAGTGAAGGTAAGAAATCCTTTAACAATTCACGTAAAATTCCAAGTATCTCACTGGCAGAAGCTGAGCAGAAAATTGTAGCAATGGGAATCACTGCTGATAAATTTACTAGCAGCAAACCAATTGAAGACAAGCTTAATAACAGTCTAAACAAAGACGATCAGTACAAAGCAATTGATAGTTATGATGCAACTCGTGAGCTAGCTTACCGTAATATTGCAAAACTTCAACCTTTCTATAATAAAGAGTGGATTGTAGACCAAGGTAATAAATTAGCTGCAGGCAGTCCTCTCTTGACTAAAGAAGTATTGTCTGTAACTGCTATGAAAGGCAATACCTTTGTGACGGAATTAGCTGATGCTGATCATATTATGATCCACTATGCAGATAAGACCAAAGATGTCTTCAGCATTTCACCGAAAGAGTCCAAGGTCAAACAAGTCAAAGAGTACAGTGTAGCGGAACTCGGTGAAGTAGTCTACACGCCGAATATGGTGGACAAAGACCGTAGTGATCTCATTGGTGCCATCGTAGGGAAATTAAGTCCTGTAGAATTACAATCAGATCCTATCTACACACATCTTGGTCGAACAGGGCCAAACAAAGTCAATGCTATTAAGAACCTTTACCTCGAAGAAAGTTTCCAAGAAGTCAAGGACAATCTGACTCACTTTGTCAAACAACTGGTTGAAAACCAAGACCATCAATTAAACACGGATGAGGCTGCCAAACGTGCTCTTATCAAGAAAGTTGATGACAACAAGGCCGCTGTTCTTTTGGGTCTCTCTTACCTCAACCGCTATTATGGAGTGAAGTTTGATGATGTCAATCTTAAGCAACTCATGTTGTTCAAGCCAGACTTCTATGGGAAGAATGTCGATGTTTTAGACCGCTTGATCGAAATTGGTTCAAAAGAAGACTACATCAAAGGGACTCGTACCCATGATGCTTTCCGAGAAGTAGTTGCTAAGCATACTCGCTCTGGAAATCTCAATGATTTCTTGCAATACAACATGGAACTCTTCACAAAAGAGACAGACTTGAACGATTGGTTCATCAAAGCAACCAAAGACAATGTCTATATTGTCGAGCCTGAGACAACCAATCCAGCATTCGCATCTGCTAAGCATAGAGCCTATGAGGGCTTAAACAATGATGTTCACGGTAAAATGATCTTGCCACTCTTGAACTTAAAAGATGCCCATATGTTCTTGATTTCAACCTATAACACCATGGCCTATAGTTCCTTCGAGAAATATGGTAAGAACACGGAAGCAGAGCGGAATGCCTTCAAAGCTGAAATCGATAAGGTTGCGAAAGGACAACAGAATTACCTAGATTTTTGGTCACGTCTGGCAACGGATAAGGTTCGCAATCAACTCTTGAAGAGCAATAATATGGTGCCGACCCCTGTTCTTGATAACCAAAACTACAAGGGCATTAGTACAGATCGTTATGGCCATACTAACAGTGGTAAAGATGTGGCTCCAATCCGTGAATTGTATGGACCTACCGACCGTTACCATGCGACTGATTGGCGCATGGGAGCTGTAGCTCGCGTTTATGGAAATCCATATAAAGATGATTCTGTCTTCTTTATGGTGACGGATATGATTAGTGATTTTGGGGTATCTGCCTTTACCCACGAAACGACGCACGTCAATGACCGTATGGTCTACTTGGGTGGCTCAAGACACCGTGAAGGAACAGATCTTGAAGCCTTTGCTCAAGGAATGTTACAAACTCCGTCAGTATCCAATCCAAATGGGGAATACAAAGCCCTAGGTCTCAACATGGCTTATGAACGTCCAAATGATGGAAATCAATGGTATAACACCAATCCAAATGACCTTAAATCACGTGACGAAATTGATCGGTACATGAAGGGCTACAATGACACTCTTATGCTTCTGGATTATCTTGAAGGAGAAGCTGTCCTCAATAAAGAAAATCAAGATTTAAACAACGCTTGGTTCAAGAAAGTAGACAAGCAGTACCGAGGAAATAATACCAAGAATCAATTCGATAAGGTTCGACCTTTAAGTGATGATGAAAAGACTATTCCTTTGCGTACAGTTGATGACTTAGTTACAAACAACTTCATGACCAACCGTGGTCCTGGAAATGGAGTATATAATCCATCTGACTTTGGTTCAGCCTATGTGACCGTACCAATGATGACAGGTATCTATGGCGGAAATACCAGTGAAGGTGCTCCTGGCGCTATGTCCTTCAAACACAACACCTTCAGAATCTGGGGTTACTATGGCTACGAAAAAGGCTTCCTAAACTATGCTTCTAACATGCTAAAAGCTGAATCTAAAAAAGCTGGTAAAGATACACTAGGTGATGACTTCATCATTAACAAGATATCTGAAGGAAAATTTAACAATCTTGAAGATTGGAAGAAAGCTTACTTCAATGAAGTTGTGACAAGTGCCAAAAATGGAATTCAGGCTATTGACATCGATGGTAAAACCTACAATAGCTATGAAGACTTGAAACGTGCATTTGCTGAAGCAGTGGATAAAGATAAGGCTACTCTAAGTAACGGTTCTGTCAAATTTGACAATACTGTTTCACTGAAAGAAAAAGTCTTTAAGAAATTGCTACAACAAACAGACAGTTTCAAAACCTCTATTTTTAAATAGGAAGAAAATGCTCATCTGCTCGTCAGGTGAGTTTTTTCTATCCTTGGTAATAATGCTTCCTCTTCTGATAAAAATAATATAAATTTGTTTGAAATACAAAAATAGACAAAGTGTCTAAAGATAATGAGAATCTTTTGAACGCTAGTGGCAAGAGGAATTTTAAAAGTGGTGACAGAATTGCCGTAAAACGTTTTCTTTCTAAGCAAACATTTGACTATTATATCTTTTAGGAGTAAACTAAGGGAGTAAAATTTATTTAAGGAGAATTCATCATGAATTTAACATTTTTAGGTCTTTGTTTTGCCTGCTTCGGCGTGTCCATTGCTGAAGGATTGATTATGAGTAATCTTTTTAAAGCTGCTTCTCGTCAACCAGAGATTATCGGTCAATTACGTAGCCTTTTGATCCTTGGGATTGCCTTCGTAGAAGGTACCTTCTTCGTAACCTTGGCCATGGCCTTCGTTATTAAATAGACTTCTCTATTTAGGAAAGGAGGTGTCAAACCTTGGAAGAAAGTGTGAATCCAACTCTAAATATTGGACCAGTATCCTTTGATTTGACCCTACTTGCCATGTCTCTTGTAACCGTTTTGATGGTCTTTGCTTTTGTCTATTGGGCAAGTCGCAAAATGACCCTCCGTCCCAAGGGCAAACAAAATGCTCTTGAGATGATCTATGATTTTGTCATTAGCTTTACCAAGGGAAACATTGGAGAGCATTATATGAAGAATTATTCTTTATTCTTGTTTTCTCTTTTTATGTTTATTTTGGTAGCCAATAATATTGGCTTAATGGCAAAAGTTCAAACAACAAATGGTTATAACTTGTGGACTTCCCCAACGGCTAACCTCGGCTATGACTTATCTCTCTCCTTTATGATCACCTTGATCGCACATATAGAAGGGGTTCGTCGTCGAGGCTTTAAGGAATATTTGAAGGCTTTTGCAACACCAGGTTTTATGACCCCAATGAACCTCCTAGAAGAGGTGACCAATTTTGCTTCCTTAGCAATTCGGATCTACGGGAATATTTTTGCCGGTGAAGTATTGGCAGGCTTGCTCTTAGCCTTGTCTCAACAAGCCTTTTATTGGTATCCAGCAGCCTTTATCGGAAGCATGTTATGGACAGCCTTTTCGATTTTCATTTCATGTATCCAGGCCTATGTATTTACCATGTTGTCATCCATGTACATAGGTAAAAAAATAAACGGTGAGGAAGAGTAAGTAGAGGAGTAGAAGATGGATTTAACAATTGGTACCATTATTGGTGACTTTATACTGATCGCTGGTTCCTTCCTCTTATTAATCTTTTTAGTAAAGAAATTTGCTTGGGGCAATATTACTAGTATTTTGGATGCGCGTGCTGAAAAAATCACCAACGATATTGACGAAGCAGAGGCGGCCCGTAAAAAGGCTGAGGAACTAGCTGCAAAACGCGAAGCAGAGTTGGCAGGTAGTCGTCAAGAAGCTACAACGATTCTTGAAACGGCTAAGGAAACAGCCGAAAAAAATAAGGCTCATATTCTCAGTGAAGCTAACCAAGAAGCCCTTCGCTTGAAAGAAAAAGCGCAATTAGAAATTTCGCAAAATAAAGAAGAAGCGATGAACAGTATCAAGGGGGATGTCGCAGATCTAACCGTTAACTTAGCAGGTAGATTGCTAAGCCAACAATTGGACTCTGAAGGCCATCGCCAACTGATTGATCGCTACCTGAATGAATTAGGAGATGCCTAATGGACAAAAAGCAATTAATGGTAATTGAGAAATATTCCCAGCCTTTTGTTCAATTGGTATTTGAAAAAAATCAGCAAGATGACGTTTATGAAAAATTAAGTCAAATAAAGGCTGTTTTTGAGGAAACAGGCCTTGCTGCATTTTTAGCTCATATCGGTGTAGAGGATGAAGAGAAGGCGAAGAGTCTGCGACTTTTCCAAAACTCGGATTCAGCATTACTAGACCATTTGATTGAAGTGGTTATTCTCAATCATCGTGAAGCCTTATTTTATGATATTGTCAGAGTTAGTATGGAGCAAATTCAACAGGTGAGCAACTGTTTCGAAGTAACCGTTTCTTCGGTTGCAGGACTCGATCAGGCTCAAAAAGAAAAGTTGATCCCTATTATTGAAAAGAAGTTTGGCATCCAAGTTCGTTCTCTGAAAGAAAAATTGGATCCAGATTTGATTGGTGGTTTTGTGGTTTCAGCAAATCACAAGACGCTTGATACCAGTCTAAAACGTCAATTGCAAGTCATAAAAGCAAATTTGAAATAGAAAGTGGTGTGAATTTTGGCGATTAACGCACAAGAAATCAGCGCTTTAATTAAGCAACAAATTGAAAATTTCCAGCCAAATTTTGACGTCACAGAGACCGGAGTCGTTACCTATATTGGTGACGGGATTGCGCGTGCTCATGGCCTTGAAAATGCAATGAGTGGTGAGTTGTTGATCTTTGAAAACGGCTCATACGGGATGGCGCAAAACCTGGAAACGACAGATGTCGGGATTATCATCCTTGGAGACTTTACGGATATCCGTGAAGGAGACTCGATCCGTCGGACTGGTAAAATCATGGAAGTCCCTGCTGGGGATGCCTTGATTGGTCGGGTTGTCAATCCTCTTGGTCAGCCAGTGGATGGCTTGGGAGAAATTGTAACAGATACCTTCCGTCCAGTTGAAACACCAGCTCCTGGTGTTATGCAACGGAAATCTGTATCAGAGCCTCTTCAAACGGGCTTGAAAGCCATTGATGCCCTCGTTCCGATTGGACGAGGCCAACGGGAATTGATCATCGGAGACCGTCAAACAGGGAAAACTTCGATTGCCATCGATACTATCTTGAACCAGAAAGGTCAAGACATGATCTGTATCTATGTAGCAATTGGACAAAAAGAATCAACAGTTCGGACACAAGTAGAAACACTTCGTAAGTATGGAGCCATGGATTACACCATTGTGGTGACGGCATCAGCCTCACAACCATCTCCATTGCTATTCCTTGCACCTTATGCAGGGGTTGCTATGGCCGAAGAGTTCATGTACAATGGCAAACATGTTTTGATCGTCTATGATGATTTGTCAAAACAAGCCGTTGCTTACCGTGAATTGTCCCTTCTTCTTCGTCGTCCTCCAGGACGTGAAGCCTTCCCAGGGGATGTCTTCTACCTTCACAGCCGTTTATTGGAACGTTCTGCGAAAGTATCGGATGAATTAGGTGGTGGTTCCATCACTGCGCTTCCAATTATTGAAACACAAGCAGGAGATATTTCTGCTTATATCGCAACTAACGTGATTTCGATTACGGATGGCCAAATCTTCTTGCAAGATAGCCTCTTTAACTCAGGAATTCGTCCAGCCATCGATGCGGGATCATCTGTATCGCGGGTTGGTGGATCAGCCCAAATCAAGGCTATGAAGAAGGTTGCGGGGACTCTCCGTATTGACCTAGCTTCTTACCGTGAGTTGGAAGCCTTCACGAAGTTTGGTAGTGACTTGGATGCCGCTACTCAAGCCAAGTTGAACCGTGGTCGCCGGACAGTAGAAGTCTTGAAACAACCGGTCCATGAACCATTGACTGTCGAAAAACAGGTGGTGATCTTGTATGCTTTGACACATGGATTCTTGGATAGTGTACCAGTTGATGATATCCTTCGCTTTGAAGAGGAATTGTTTGCCTTTGTAGAAGCGCATCATCCAGAAATCTTTGAAACCATTCGTACGACCAAAGATCTTCCAAGTGAAGAAACAATGGATGCAGTGATTACTGACTTTGTCAACCAATCAAGTTTCAAATAGAAATAGGAGTGGCAGATGGCAGTTTCTTTAAATGATATCAAAAATAAAATTGCATCGACAAAGAATACCAGTCAAATTACAAATGCTATGCAGATGGTATCTGCTGCCAAACTTGGGAAGTCTGAGCAAGCTGCCAAGGACTTCCAAATTTACGCATCTAAAGTTCGTAAACTATTGACAGACCTCTTACATGGACACGAGGCTGAGAATGCTAAGTACCATCCATTTTTAAAGAGTCGTCCTGTCAAAAAGTCTGCTTATATTGTTATCACTTCTGACCGTGGACTAGTGGGAGGCTATAACGCCTCTATCCTCAAGTCAGTCATGGAATTGAAGGAAGAATACCATCCAACGGGTGAGGATTTTGAAGTCATCTGTATTGGAAGTATTGGGGCAGATTTCTTTAGAGCAAGAGGCATCCAGCCGGTTTATGAACTACGTGGTCTAGCTGATCAACCAAGCTTTGATGAAGTGCGGAAGATCATCAATAAGACAGTCCAAATGTATCAAAATGAATTGTTTGATGAATTGTATGTCTGTTATAATCACCACGTCAACAGTTTGACCAGTCAATTGCGGGTAGAGCAAATGCTTCCGATCATTGACTTGGACCCCAATGAAGCGGATGAAGATTATATCTTGAATCTGGAGTTGGAATCAGACCGCGATGCGATTTTGGATCAATTGCTTCCACAGTTTGCGGAAAGTATGATTTATGGAGCCATCATTGATGCTAAAACAGCTGAAAATGCTGCCGGTATGATGGCCATGCAAACCGCAACAGACAATGCCAAGAAGGTAATTGATGAATTGACCATTCAATACAACCGTGCTCGTCAGGCAACCATTACGCAAGAAATTACGGAAATTGTTGCAGGAGCGAGTGCGCTTGAGTAGTTGATTCGATGCACATTTTAACAATACAAACATAAGCTTGATGGTATGTATTCACAAGCTTAGAAACTTAATAGAATAGGAGAATGACATGAGTTTAGGCAAAATTTCTCAGGTTGTAGGCCCTGTCGTTGACGTAGCTTTTGCTACGGGCGATAAACTCCCTGAGATTAATAATGCGCTTGTAGTCTATAAAAATGACCAACAAAAATCAAAAGTCGTTCTTGAAGTAGCTCTTGAACTTGGGGATGGTGTCGTTCGTACCATTGCCATGGAATCAACAGATGGCTTGACTCGTGGGATGGAAGTATTGGACACTGGTCGTCCAATCTCTGTACCTGTCGGAAAAGAAACTCTTGGACGGGTCTTCAACGTCTTGGGAGATACCATTGACTTGGAAGAAGCATTTCCAGAAGATGCTCCTCGTGAATCCATTCATAAAAAAGCTCCATCCTTTGATGAGCTTTCTACTTCAGAAGAAATTCTTGAAACAGGGATCAAGGTCATTGACCTCCTTGCCCCTTACTTGAAAGGTGGGAAGGTCGGCCTCTTCGGTGGTGCCGGAGTTGGGAAGACCGTCTTGATTCAAGAATTAATCCACAACATTGCCCAAGAGCACGGTGGGATCTCTGTATTTACCGGAGTTGGAGAACGGACCCGTGAAGGGAATGACCTTTACTGGGAAATGAAAGAATCTGGCGTTATCGAAAAAACAGCCATGGTCTTTGGACAAATGAACGAACCTCCAGGAGCACGGATGCGTGTAGCTTTGACTGGTTTGACTATTGCGGAATACTTCCGTGATGTCGAAGGTCAGGACGTTCTCTTGTTTATCGACAATATCTTCCGTTTCACTCAAGCCGGTTCAGAAGTATCTGCCCTTTTGGGACGGATGCCTTCAGCCGTTGGTTACCAACCTACTTTGGCAACTGAAATGGGACAATTGCAAGAACGGATTACCTCAACCAAGAAAGGTTCTGTTACATCGATCCAGGCCATCTACGTGCCAGCCGATGACTATACAGACCCTGCCCCAGCAACAGCCTTCGCCCATTTGGACTCAACCACCAACTTGGAGCGTAAATTGGTTCAATTGGGGATCTACCCTGCCGTGGACCCATTGGCATCTAGCTCCCGTGCCCTTTCTCCAGATATCGTCGGAGAAGAGCACTATGCAGTGGCTTCTGAGGTCAAACGCGTCCTTCAACGCTACCACGAATTGCAAGATATCATTGCCATCTTGGGGATGGATGAATTGTCTGATGATGAAAAGACCTTGGTAGCTCGTGCCCGTCGTATTCAATTCTTCTTGTCTCAAAACTTTAACGTGGCGGAACAATTTACAGGTCAACCAGGTTCTTATGTACCGGTTGCAGAAACTGTACGTGGCTTTAAGGAAATTTTGGATGGGAAACACGACCACTTGCCTGAGGACGCCTTCCGTGGTGTCGGTTCGATCGAAGATGTGATTGCAAAAGCTGAAAAAATGGGATTCTAAGAAGAGGTGAAAGATGAGTCAGATGAACGTCCAAATCGTTACACCGGATGGACTGGTTTATGATCATCATGCCGCATTTGTATCTGTCAAGACAATTGATGGTGAATTAGGGATTTTACCTCGTCATATCAATACCATTGCGGTTTTGGCTGTAGACCAAGTCAAGGTCCGTCGAGTCGATGACGAAAAACACATTGATTGGATCGCCGTGAATGGTGGGATTATCGAAGTGGCAGATAATGTCATTACCATCGTAGCGGATTCGGCGGAACGCGCTCGGGACATTGATGTTAGCCGGGCTGAGCGTGCAAAAATGCGTGCTGAAAAAGCCCTTGAAGAAGCCAAAGATCAACATTCTGTTGATATGGAGCGTCGTGCAAAAATTGCCCTTCAACGCGCTATTAACCGGATTAATGTCGGAAATCGATTATAAATACAAAAAGAAGTTGATTGGATCGACTTCTTTTTTTCGCATCTTAAGAATATGAAAGGAAACTTTGTCTTATGGTATAATAGAGGTATGATTCAAATGATTTTTACTTTTTGCAGCCACTTATTGTTTATTTCCTTTGCCTACCACCTTCTTTCAACGGTGGTTCAGTGGGAGCGTTTTTTAAAGGTAACTGCCGAAACAGCTGTGAAAATTCGACTTCTTATTTTATTGATCAGCATTAGTGTAGGATATTTAACTAGTAGCTTCTTTATCAGTATTTACGAATTCAGTCGGCAACTGTTTAACGGGAACTTTTAGATTCTTTTTTGATGAATTTATGGTATGATAGTAGTCGTGACTGAATGAAATGGAGTAATAACGAGTATGGACAAAATTATTGTAAATGGTGGTCAAAATCGCCTAGTTGGAACTGTGAAAATCGAAGGAGCAAAGAATGCAGTTCTTCCTCTTTTAGCAGCAACTGTTTTGGCCAGTGAAGGAACAACAACTTTGACCAATGTTCCTGTTTTATCTGATGTCTTTACAATGAACAATGTCGTTCGTGGCTTGAACACACAAGTTACGTTTGATGAAGAAACCAATACAGTAGTCGTTGATGCGTCGCAACCATTAACAGAAGAAGCGCCTTACAAATATGTCAGCAAGATGCGAGCTTCGATCGTCGTTCTAGGTCCTGTCTTGGCTCGAAATGGTCATGCTAAAGTTTCCATGCCGGGTGGCTGTACCATTGGAAGTCGTCCGATTGATCTCCACCTTAAAGGTCTGGAAGCCATGGGAGCGAAAATCACCCAAACGGCTGGTTACATTGAAGCAAAAGCAGATCGTCTTCGAGGAGCTCATATCTACATGGATTTCCCATCCGTAGGTGCCACCCAAAATATCATGATGGCAGCAACCTTGGCAGATGGAACGACGGTTATCGAGAATGCAGCTCGCGAACCTGAGATCGTGGACTTGGCCTCTCTGTTGAATAAGATGGGTGCTAAGGTACGTGGAGCAGGTACAGAAACCTTGACAATTGTTGGAGTGGATCGTTTGCATGGAGCAGTTCACAATGTCGTTCAAGACCGAATTGAGGCAGGAACCTTCATGGTTGGTGCAGCCATGACAGGTGGAGACGTTTTAATCGAGGATGCTATTTGGGAACACAACCGCCCTCTTCTTTCTAAGATGCAAGAAATGGGCGTTGAGGTAACGGAAGAAGAGAATGGCATTCGCATTCGCTCAGATGTTTCTAAATTGAAGCCAGTGACGGTGAAAACCTTACCTTATCCAGGCTTCCCTACAGATATGCAAGCCCAATTTACTGCTTTGATGGCCATGGCTTCTGGTGAATCGACCATGATTGAAACGGTATTTGAAAATCGTTTCCAACACTTGGAAGAAATGCGTCGGATGGGCTTACACTCAGATATTATGAGAGATACAGCCCGTATCCAAGGTGGAGCTAGCTTACAAGGGGCTGAAGTAATGTCGACAGACTTGCGTGCTAGTGCGACCTTGATTTTAATGGGGCTTGTGGCTGAGGGAGAAACCAAAGTGAGCAAGTTAACCCACCTCGACCGTGGATATTTTAAATTCCATGAGAAATTGGTGGCTCTTGGAGCAGATGTACGTCGTGTGAAGGAAGATGATGATGAAAACTAAATTAAAAGCAATCGGAAAACAATTGGGGATCGTTCTATTGGTTCTTACTATCTTAGCGATTGTTTTCGCCCTTGGCTTGGTCATTGGATATGGTGTCATTGGCAATGGAAAGGATCCTTGGTCCATTCTCTCGCCAGATACCTGGAAGGAAATCATTCAGAAATTTTCAGGTAAGTAACTATTTATCAAAAAGAGGAGCTTGAGATCGTGATCCCAGGCTCTTTCCATTCAGTAGAAACAGAGGAAACCAGTGTGGCAAACAATCAAAAGAAACCACTTAAAATGAAAAAATCAGGACAAACTCTACTTGGCTTGGTGGTGGCAGCGGCCCTCTCCATCGGTGGCTATTACTTTAGTCAACCCCAGCCAGTCGCAAGTCACTCTCAGGTTCAAACGGTTGTGACTTCGAGTCAAGAAGCAACACCGAGTAAGGAACTAGCGGAGAGTGTTCTGACAGATAGTGTTCGAGCTAAACTAGGAAAGAACATTCAATGGAACGAAGCGGGCGCTTTTATCATTAATCAAAATAAAACCAATCTGGATGCTGATGTTGCTAGTCTCCCTTATGCAGATACCAAGACAAAGACTGTAAAAGGGCGAGAGATTCCAACAGTTGCCAACGCTTTGATGACCAAGGCGACTCGTCAATACCAAAAGAGAGAACAGACGGATGTAGATTGGGCCCCCGCTGGCTGGCACCAAGTAACCAATTTAGCTGGAGAATATGACCATGCAGTTGATCGGGGCCATCTTCTCGGCTATGCCTTGATTGGCAACTTAGATGGGTTTGATGCCTCGATGACGAATCCTAAAAATATTGCGGTTCAAACAGCTTGGGCCAATCAAGCGCGTGATAGTTTTTCAACGGGACAAAATTACTATGAAACCCTTGTTCGGAAGGCCTTAGATAAAAATAAGCGGGTCCGTTATCGGGTGACTCTCAACTATGCTTCAGATGAAGATTTGGTACCAGTTGGCAGTCAAATTGAAGCAAAATCGAGTGATGGCAGTCTAGAGTTTAACGTTTTTGTTCCAAATGTCCAGAGTGGGATTAGTTTGGATTATCGTACTGGAAAAGTAACAGTGCATCGCTAAGCTGCGTATAAAAGAAGAAGCAGGATGAAAAGGATTCGGTTGGCTTTGCTGTCAACTGGATCTTTTTCCTTTCATGACGTCACCCTTTAGCTTATTTTAAGAAAACTGAGGTAAAATAACCTCTTCTAGACCTAAACAAAGGTCTTCCTAAGGAAAGGAGGAACTTGTGAGAACCATTATAGCCATGATTCGTTTTCTAATACGGGTTATTTGGAGTCTTGTTTGGGGCTTGTTTTGGACTCTCGCCCTTAGTTTTGCTTTGCTGGTTGCTGCTTTATTCTTTAGTGGCAAAACCGGTAGCGGAATAGATGGGGTCAGTCGCGCAGCCCAAACGGTTGTTACTCAGGTAGATGCTTACTTTCATCGAGATGGTCCTCTACGGGGTCAGGGAAGTCCATCTGCTCAAGAGGACTTAGCAACAGATGGCCATACCTCAACAGGAGCAAGGTGGGATCAGACAAGTGCAAAAGTTTATCTAGATCCTACGATGGATGATACCTTTACCCGTGCCTATGAGGAAGCTCTTGATTCTTGGAATCAGACAGGGGCCTTCACTTTCCAACTTGTCACCAGTGAAGAAGAGGCTGATATTATCTTAACGGAGATGGATGATAGCACGGTTTCTGCAGCGGGTGAGGCCGAATCCCAGACCAATGTCTTAACCAATCGTTTCAAACGGGTGACCGTTCGTTTGAATAGCTATTATCTATTAAATAAGCAGTACAATTATTCCCATCAGCGAATTGTAAATACAGCTGAGCATGAACTAGGCCATGCGATCGGTTTGGACCATACTGAGGAAGAGTCCGTTATGCAGGCAGCCGGTTCCTTTTATAGCATTCAAGCAAGGGATATTGAGGCTGTTCGTCAACTATACAAGGAGTAAGAATAATCAAACGCATACTGTATGTTATTCGAACCTTTCCAGAACAAGTGGCACTCTTTGTGTTTAACTCTGGAATCTTTCTATGGCTATCCCAAAAAGGGCTAGCAATCTCCCATGAATTAGGCATTCAACAGGCTTGGGAAAACTATGCTCCTGAGGGAGTCCGTCAATTTTTCGGAGACAATAAGGAAGCCGTCCAAGCTTTCTTCTCGCATTCGGTCATCACTTGGCTGATTGGCTCCATGATGATCCTGCTTGTGATTCGCTTTGTAAAGGGAGTCATCAAATGGAGCTTGCTTTTGCTGGTGATTGGCATTGGGCTTTTCCTCGCCTATCAGTACAGCCAAATGGCTTCCAATATTTCAACAATCTAAAAAGTGAGGAAAGGTCAAGCGCATCTAGCGTTTGGCCTTTTCTTCAATTGTCAATTTGTCAAAAGTAAGGTAAAATGAAACTATGATTATTTTACAAGCCAACAAAATTGAACGCTCTTTTGCAGGGGAGGTTCTTTTTGATAATATCAGCCTGCAAGTGGATGAACGGGACCGGATTGCCCTGGTCGGAAAGAACGGAGCCGGCAAGTCTACGCTCTTAAAAATCTTGGTGGGAGAAGAAGAGCCGACTTCTGGGGAAATCAATAAAAAGCGGGACCTTTCTCTCTCTTATTTAGCCCAGGATAGTCGATTTGAGTCGTCCAATACTATCTACGATGAGATGCTCCATGTCTTTGACGATCTCAGAAAGACCGAGAAAACCTTGCGGCAGATGGAGCTTGCGATGGGGGAAAAAACTGGGGCTGACTTAGAAAAACTCATGCAGGACTATGACCGTCTCTCGGAAGAATTCCGTCAGGCAGGTGGCTTCACCTATGAAGCTGATATTCGCGCCATTCTCAACGGCTTTAAGTTTGATGAGTCCATGTGGCAGATGAAGATTGAAGAGCTGTCTGGTGGGCAAAATACCCGTCTGGCTCTGGCCAAGATGCTCTTGGAAAAACCAAATCTTTTGGTACTGGACGAGCCGACCAACCACTTGGATATTGAGACCATTGCCTGGTTGGAAAACTACCTGGTCAATTATAGTGGGGCCCTTCTCATTGTCAGTCACGACCGCTATTTCCTAGATAAGGTCGCAACCATTACTTTGGATTTGACCAAGCATTCTTTGGACCGCTATGTCGGCAATTACTCTAGCTTTGTCGAGCAAAAAGAGCAAAAATTGTTGACCGAAGCCAAGAACTACGAGAAGCAACAAAAAGAAATTGCGGCGCTGGAAGACTTTGTTAATCGCAATTTGGTGCGGGCGTCGACCACCAAACGGGCCCAGTCTCGTCGCAAGCAATTGGAAAAAATGGAGCGCCTAGACAAGCCCGAAGCTGGGACCAAGTCTGCCCATATGACCTTCCATTCTGATAAGGCCTCTGGCAATGTCGTTTTGACAGTAGAAGAGGCAGCTGTCGGCTATGATGATCAAATCCTGTCCGAGCCGATCAATCTGGATATCCGTAAGATGAATGCGGTCGCTATTGTAGGACCAAATGGGATCGGGAAATCTACTCTTATCAAGTCTATTGTCGGGCAGATTCCTTTCATCAAGGGGGAAGCTCGTTTTGGGGCCAATGTCGAGGTGGGCTACTATGACCAGACCCAAAGTAAACTAACCCCTCACAATAGTGTCTTGGATGAGATCTGGAATGACTTTAAACTGACACCAGAAGTAGAAATTCGCAATCGCCTAGGAGCCTTCCTTTTCTCAGGGGACGATGTCAAGAAAACCGTCGGCATGCTGTCGGGTGGAGAGCGGGCCCGCTTGCTTCTAGCTAAGCTGTCCATGGAGAATAACAATTTCTTGATTCTCGATGAGCCGACCAACCACTTGGATATCGATAGCAAGGAAGTGCTGGAAAATGCCTTGATTGATTTTGACGGGACCTTGCTCTTTGTCAGCCACGACCGTTACTTTATCAATCGGGTGGCTACACAAGTCTTGGAACTCTCAGAAGAGGGCTCGACCCTTTATTTGGGAGACTATGATTATTATCTGGAGAAAAAAGCAGAGTTAGAGGCCCTTGCTGCAGCGCAAGTAGAAGCTATGCCTGTTTCTTCTACGGAGGAAGTCACCAGCAATGACTATCACCTGCAAAAGCAAAATCAGAAGGAACTCCGGAAAATCACCCGTCGCATTGAGCAATTGGAAGCGGAGATGGAAGAGATTGATCAAAAAATCCAAGCCATCACCGAAACCATGCATAGCACCAATGATGCAGAAGACTTGGTACAACTCCAGAGTGACCTGGACCAATTAACTGTCCAGCAGGAAGCGGTCATGGAAGAATGGGCAGAACTGTCAGAGCAGGTGGAATAGATAGAAGATCTTGGAAAAGTTTTTCGTGAATTTCGAATCAGTAAAAATTATTCATTGAAAGAAGCTGCAGGCCACCAATGAAACCGGCGAACTCATTGAGAGCCAGTAGCAATTGGACCAGCTGACTGCCACCTAAGAAGAAGCCATGCTAGAATGGGAAGAATTAGCGGAGAAAGTGTAGTTTTCTAATTTGCCTAAGGAGAACATTATGACGACTGAAAATGATTGGTTTATGAAGCAGATTAAAGGTGTAGCCGATATAATTGGTACAACTTTGCGCCTACAGATTCAGAATTTAGATTTGGGGCAGTACGAGGATGAGGAAGGAAAACTCATCAACGGGAATCACTATCTTCAGCAAGTTTTAGAAGAGCAACGCTTTGCAGAGGCCATTTCTTTTGTTGAAGAGCAGATGAAACGCCTACCTCTTCATCAGTATGATCTATTGGTTGATTGGCTGATTTCTTACTTAAGACAATTAGATGTTTCCGTTAAAGAAGAACATGGATTCTACGAAGGATACTTGCAAGAGTTAGAAAGGTACTTAAAGGAATTTAAGTGGTAATCAAATGGAAGATTTAGGCAAAGTTTTTCGTGAATTTCGAATCAGTAAAAATTATTCATTGAAAGAAGCTGCAGGAGAAGCCTGCTCGACCTCTCAATTATCCCGTTTTGAATTGGGGGAGTCGGATCTGACTGCGTCGCGCTTCTTTGAAATATTAGACAATATCCATGTGACGATTGAGAATTTTATGGATAAGGCTAGGAATTTTCAACACCATGAGCATGTCGCCTTGATGGCTCAGATTATTCCGCTTTACTATGCAAATGATATTGCTGGTTTTCAAAGGCTTCAAGGAGAACAACTTGAAAAGGCTAAAGGTTCGATCAATCCCCTATATTTTGAATTGAACTGGATCTTGTTACAAGGGCTGATTTGCCAGAGAGATGTCAGCTACACCATGAAGCAGAGTGATCTGGACAAGGTGGCGGACTATCTCTTTCAGACAGAAGAGTGGACCATGTATGAATTGATCCTCTTTGGCAATCTCTACAGCTTTTATGATGTGGACTATGTCACACGGCTTGGGAGAGAAGTGATGGAGCGTGAAGATTTCTACAAGGAAATTGGTCGCCATCGAAAACTAGTCTTGATTCTAGCCCTCAATTGTTACCAGCATTGTTTAGAACACCGTTCTTTTGAAAGTGCTAGTTATTTTGAGGCCAATGTGGAAAAGATTATCGGCAAGAGTATCAAACTCTACGAGCGCAATGTCTTTCATTACCTCAAGGGATTTGCTCTCTATCAGAAGGGGCTAGAGAAAGAAGGGAGTCAGCAAATGCAAGAGGCTATGCATATTTTTGATGTGCTAGGTCTTCCAGAGCAGGTAGCTTACTATCAAGAACACTTTGATAAATTTGTAATAGATGAATGTTCTAAATAGGAGAGAGATAAAGGAGATTTTATGAACCGACATGCGGTCCAATTAATTAGTCGTGGAGCGATTACCAAAATTGGAAATATGCTCTATGATTATGGGAATAGTGTCTGGCTGGCCTCGATGGGGACTATAGGAAAGACGGTATTAGGGATCTATCAGATTTCTGAGTTAGTGACAGGGATTCTCGTGAATCCATTTGGAGGCGTGATCTCAGACCGTTTTTCCCGTCGCAAGATTTTGATGACGACCGACTTGGTGTGTGGTCTCCTGTGTTTGGCGATTTCTTTTATCAGAAATGATCGTTGGATGATTGCGGCTTTGATTGTTGCTAATATTGTTCAGGCCATTGCCTTTGGTTTTTCTCGACCTGCCAATAAAGCCATTATTACAGAAGTTGTGGAGAAAGAAGAGATTGTAACCTATAATGCGCACTTGGAGCTGGTCTTACAAGTTGTTAGTGTCAGTTCTCCCGTGTTTTCTTTCCTAGTTCTACAATTTGCCAGTCTCCATGCGACCCTCTTACTAGATGCGCTGACCTTTTTCATTGCCTTTGTCCTAGTGGCTTTCCTTCCGAAAGAAGAAGCTAAGGTTCAAGAGAGGAAACAGTTTACCGGGAAAGATATTTTTTCGGATATGAAAGATGGACTAAACTATATCTGGCATCAGAAAGACATTTCTTTCTCTTGTTGGTGGCTTCCGGCGTTAATTTCTTTTTTGCGGCTTTTGAGTTTTTACTTCCATTTTCCAATAGACTCTACGGGGGCAAGGGGGCTTATGCGACCATCTTAACATTGGGAGCTATTGGATCTATTCTAGGAGCACTTGTTGCCAATAAAATTACATCAAGTATGAAAATTCTCCTGTTTTTACTGATCATGGCAGGTGTAGGAGTGTTCATGATGGGCTTGCCTCTTCCGACTTATCTTTCCTTTTCGGGAAATCTGGTCTGTGAATTTTTTGTGACCATTTTCGACATCCACATTTTTACTCAAGTGCAAACCAAGGTGGAAGATGATTATCTGGGGAGAGTCTTGAGTACGATTTATACTTTGGCTGTTCTCTTTATGCCCATCGCCAAAGGTTTGATGACTTGGTTGCCAAGTGTCCGAGTAGAATCCTTTCTCCTGATTGGAGCTGGAGTTATTCTCTTTTCACTCTTGGCTCAACTAGTAGCTAAGCAGCTTCAATCAAAAGAACAGTAGGGATCCTTTGATAAATTCGTAAAACACTAATTTTCCCAAATAGGGGATAAAATGAAAACCTCTTTCATGAACTGATACAATAGTTTCAGAAAATGAAGGAGGTTTTTTTATGAATCGACATGCAGTCCAATTAATTGCTCGTGGGGCGATCAATAGAATGGGAAATATGCTCTATGATTATGGGAACAGTGTCTGGCTGGCCTCAATGGGGACTATAGGAAAGACAGTGTTGGGGATTTATCAGATTTCTGAACTCGTCACCTCTATTTTAGTCAATCCCTTTGGTGGCGTGATCTCAGACCGTTTTTCCCGTCGCAAGATTTTGATGACAACCGACTTGGTTTGTGGTCTCCTTTGTTTAGCGATTTCCTTTATCAGGAACGATCGTTGGATGATTGCAGCCTTGATTGTTGCCAATATTGTCCAGGCCATTGCCTTTGCATTTTCTCGTACGGCCAACAAAGCCATTATCACTGAAGTCGTAGAGAAGGATGAGATTGTGACCTATAATGCACGCTTGGAGTTGGTCTTACAGGTTGTCGGTGTTAGTTCACCTTTGTTTTCTTTCCTTGTTCTACAATTTGCCAGTCTCCACGCGACTCTCTTACTGGATGCGCTGACCTTTTTCATCGCCTTTGTCCTAGTGGCATTCCTTCCGAAAGAAGAAGCCAAAGTTCAAGAAAAGAAACGGTTCACAGGAAAAGATATTTTTTCGGATATCAAGGATGGATTGCACTATATCTGGCATCAGAAAGAAATTCTCTTTCTCCTCTTGGTGGCTTCTAGTGTCAATTTCTTCTTTGCAGCTTTTGAGTTTTTACTTCCATTTTCCAATCGACTCTACGGAGTCAAGGGTGCTTATGCGACCATCTTAACGTTGGGAGCTATTGGTTCCATCATCGGAGCCTTGATCGCTAATAAATTTAAATCAAGTATGGAGATGCTTCTCTTCTTATTGATTTTAACAGGAGTGGGAGTGTTCATGATGGGCTTGCCTCTTCCTCACCTTCTTTCCTTTTCTGGAAATTTAGTCTGTGAACTCTTTATGACGATTTTTAATATCCACTTTTTTACCCAAGTGCAAACAAAGGTGGAAGGAGACTATCTGGGCAGGGTCTTAAGCACGATTTTTACCCTAGCCATTCTCTTTATGCCCATCGCAAAAGGCTTGATGACCTGGTTACCAAGTGTCCGAGTAGAATCCTTTCTCCTGATTGGAGCTGGCGTTATTCTCTTTTCACTCTTAGCTCAAGTAGTCGCCAAGCACCTACAAGCAAAAAATCATTAGAACAACATGAAAAAAGCACCGATTGGTGCTTTTTAGTTTTCGATTTGTTTGATTTTTTCTTCTTTATCACCTGACATCTTTTGTCCTAGTTGTTTTTTCGCAGTTTTTAACTCATGTTTTAATGAGAAATTTTTTGGAAGGCTGACTAAGAAAGTCACCAGCGAACCAAGAAGGACACAAACCAGAATCAAAATGATGAGCGGGAGTTTAAATTGGACCAGCAAAAAGTTTACAGTCACCGTTTGCATATTGGCCAAGGAAATAATCGCAATAAGCAAGACTGCAATCAGTAGTGCAACATATTGTAGTTTTCGTTTATTCATTTTGTCTCCCTATTCTTCTATTTCAGCTTTGCTTTTCACATCAGCGTATTCTTCTGCTTTTTCAAGGCTTAAGATATCATTGTAAGTCGCTAAGACGATGTCTTGTCCATATTTTTTCTTTAGAGCTGTTGTCACCAAGCGATAGGCCAAATTGGCGTTGCGAGACAAGATAGGGCCGTGGAAGTAGCTACCAAAGACGTTTTTGTAATGAACGCCTTCGCAACCATCTTCTTTATTGTTCCCATTTCCGTAGACGACCTTGCCCAGCGGTTTTTCATCCTCTGCCAAGAAGGTCCGACCTTGGTGGTTCTCAAAACCATAGTAGGTTTCATTGAACTCTTCATTATGGATCTTGATGTCTCCAATATAGCGATTGTTGACTTGGTTGAGGGTATAGTGCCCCATAATACCAAGTCCCTCAATGCGTTTACCAGAAGCTTCAATATAGTACTGGCCTAGAAGCTGAAATCCACCACAGATAGCAAGGACCACCCCATCGTTATGAATGAAGCGTTCGATGTCTTCTTTTTTATCTGGTAGATCTTCTGATACAATGGTCTGTTCGTAGTCTTGGCCTCCACCGAAAAAGGCAATATCGTAGACTTCTGGATCAAAGCGGTCTTTGAGAGAAACGATATCCACAGTGACATGAGCACCAAGTTTCTCCGCAACGTACTTGAGCATGAGGATATTTCCATTGTCCCCATAAGTATTCATCAGATTCCCATAAAGATGGGCAATTCTCAATTCATATTGGTAGTTTTCCTGATCAGGGGATTGTAGTGAAGTATACGTCATTAATTCATCTCCTTTTCAATCAGGTGTTCTTGAGCTAGCAATTCACGGAATTCTAGCATGGCCGTATAGGTGGCTAAAATATAGGCGTGAGGAGTAGCCTGTCCTTTAATCTGGGTAAAGACATCCTCTAATTTTGCATTTTCAGTAATCTGGTCAGACGGATAGCCTGTAACCCGAAGTCGTCGAGCAATTTCTGAGTGGCGTACCCCACCGGCGTTGATTTCTGGAATGTCCATCTGGGTGATTTGCTCAAAGTCGGCATCCCAGATCCAGCTGGTATCAATCCCATCTGCATAGTTGGCGTTGAGAAGAACGGACAAACTGAAGGGATACGGCGCTAGTTTGATCATTTCAATAGCCTGAGTAGCTCCAACCGGGTTTTTGATCAGGATTAGGGTACATTCTTTATCCCCAATCTTAAAGGTTTCCTGACGACCAAAGACAGCCTTACTCTTATCGAAACCACGCTTAATGACGTCTGGGCTTACATCAAAATAATGGGCCACCGCAACTGCAGCAAGGGCGTTGTAAATATTGTATAGGCCCCCAATATTAATGTGGTAGTTTGTACCGTTGATCTTAAAGTGAGAAGAAGTATTGGTCAGCTCGGTCAATTCATCGACAGCGACTGTTAAAGGAGGACGGTGGAAGCCACAGCTTTCACAAATGTAATCTCCCAGATTGGCATAGGTATTCAAGTGGTAGGTCAAGATTCTATGACATTCTGGGCAGACGATACCTTCTGTATTGTAATGAGCTAGCTGTGGAGCAGTTTTTTCCGTCTCAAAGCCAAAATATTGAACGGGATTTGGTAGGGGAAGGGTATGGAAAAGAGGACTATCCCCATTCATCAAAACAGTTGCTTGAGGCGCTTTTTTAATCCCATCTAAAATCATCCGATAAGTTGTGTAGATTTCTCCGTAGCGGTCCATTTGATCGCGGAAGATATTGGTGATCACAAACAAGGTCGGTGTGATGTAGTCACAAATCCGAGACAGACTGGCTTCATCAATTTCAAGAACAGCGATCGGACGACCAGAAGAACCTTTTGCGTTCAAGAAAGTAGTCGTAATCCCTGAAATCATATTGGCACCACTAGGATTGGTCACGATAGGTCCGAAAGCCTCCTGAAGAATCCCAACAGTGAGAGCTGTTGTTAGTGTTTTCCCATTCGTACCAGTGATAACCACAATTTCGTAGTTCTGGCCCAGATGTTGTAAAATGTCTTTATCAATTTGAAGGGCGATTTTTCCGGGAAGGGTAGAGCCACGTCCAAGCATACGCAAGAGGTGACTGCTCATTTTTCCGGCGATAAGCCCCATACTAGTCTTAATCTTCATAATTCATATTTTATCACAAAAAGCAACAGAAGGTTACAGAAAAATCTGTTGAAACATGATATAATGATGTGGAGTGGTTTGAACGCGCTATCCATTTTCTAGAAGCTCTGCTGTTGCCAGTAAGTATCTACAATGGTTAGTCGCGCGAAAAGCCTAGAAGAGAAGTGGTAGGTATGAGATTGTGAACATCCAACAACTGTCAAATCCCCAGTATTGGGCTAGTTTATTTCCCACTCCCTGGAGTGTGGTTGTCAACCTTATTGACATTGCCCTAGTGGCTTGGTTACTGTATTATTTTATCAAAGCCATTGTCGGCACTAAAATTATGATTTTGGTGCGTGGTGTTTTGACCTTTTTCTTATTTGAGTTAGTTGCCAATATGATTGGCTTGACGACCATTTCTTGGTTGATTAACCAAATCATCACATACGGGGTCATTGCTGCGGTAGTGATTTTCTCTCCGGAAATTCGGACGGGATTAGAACGATTAGGTCGAGCCACTGAATTTTTCTCAACCAATCAAATTAGTACTGAAGAAAAATTGGTTCAATCTTATGTAAAAGCGGTTGCTTATATGAGCCCTCGGAAGATTGGTGCCTTGGTTGCGATTCAAGGAAGTAGAACCCTTCAAGAATATATTTCTACTGGTATTCCCCTTGATGCAGATGTTTCGGGTGAACTTCTGATTAATATTTTTATCCCCAACACCCCGCTTCACGATGGGGCAGTGATTGTCACCAATGATAAAATTGCTGTATCTTGTGCCTATCTCCCCTTAACAGAAAGTACTGGGATTTCAAAAGAGTTCGGTACACGGCACCGGGCAGCCATCGGCTTATCCGAGGTAAGTGATGCCTTCACCTTTGTTATTTCGGAAGAAACAGGTGGTATCTCTATAACGAGAAATGGAAGTTTTAGACACGACCTCAGTATCGAAGAATTCGAACAAGAGTTGCGTTCTTTCATTATTCCAGAAGATCAAGGAAAAAAAGATTTGAAATCAAGAATTTTTGGAGGACGTATCAAATGATTCCAAAAAGAAAAATTGTCTATATCGTGACCTCCGTCTTTTTCTCAAGTCTCTTATTCATCAATGCAACCTCTGTTAATTTCCAGAATAACAGTAGTGCCCGTCAAGTGAGTTCTGAAACTTACACCAATACTCTTACCAATATTCCGATTGATGTAAAATACAACGATAGTAAATATTTTGTCAGTGGGATTAGTTCAGAAGTGACAGTCTTTCTGAAAGGATCTAACCGTGTTGCCTTAGCATCAGAGATGCAGGCTAGTACTCGTAAATTTAAAGTGGTTGCTGATTTAAGTGATCTGAAAGAAGGCCAGCATGAAATCACATTAAATATTGAAGGCTTACCTTCTGGTTTAACAGCAACCATCGAGCCTCAGAGGGTAACTGCAAAAATTGGTAAGAAGATGACGAAAAAGTTTGATGTTTCCGTCACTATACCTGATAAACAGATTGCTCCAGGGTGGAGTCTCTCACATGTTACTTTCTCTGAAGATGAAGTATCTGTGACAAGTGACCAAGATACTTTAGCTAAAATTGATCATGTGGAAGCCATCTTCCCTGAAGGAGATCTCTTGAACAATACCTACACTGCAACCGTATCAATGAAGGCAGTAGATAGTGAAGGGAATGATTTACCAGTCATTATCTCTCCATCAGAACTCTACATGAAGGTTGAGCTGAAACAAACAAGTTCCAGCTCTTCATCGACCAGTTCTTCATCACATAATAGCAATTAATATAGATTCATCGAAAGGAATATCATAATGGGTAAATATTTTGGAACGGACGGAGTCCGTGGAGAAGCAAACGTCGAATTGACGCCAGAGTTGGCCTTTAAGCTCGGTCGATACGGAGGTTATGTCCTCAGTCAACATGAAAAAGAAACTCCACTTGTTTTCGTAGGACGAGATACACGTATTTCTGGTGAAATGTTAGAAAGTGCTCTCGTAGCAGGTCTCCTATCTGTAGGGATTAAAGTTTATAAACTCGGTGTCATCGCGACACCAGGTGTAGCTTATTTGGTTCGTTCTGAAGGGGCAAGTGCTGGGGTCATGATTTCTGCCAGTCATAATCCAGCTCTAGACAATGGAATCAAATTTTTTGGGAATGACGGCTATAAACTGGATGATGACCGTGAATTAGAGATAGAAGCCTTATTGGATGCGGAGTCTGATACTCTCCCTCGTCCAAGTGCGGAAGGTCTTGGAACCGTGATGGATTATCCAGAAGGACTTCGTAAGTATCAAGAATACTTAGTTTCAACTGGAACCCAGCTGGAAGGAATGCACGTAGCTCTTGATGCTGCGAATGGTTCCGCATCTACAAGTGCCCGTCAAGTCTTTGCTGACCTAGGAGCACGTTTGACAGTTATTGGCGAAAGCCCAAATGGTCTCAATATCAATGACCAAGTAGGTTCAACCCATCCTGAGGCTTTGCAAGAGGCTGTCCGAGAATCTGGTGCGGCTATTGGTTTGGCTTTTGATGGTGATAGTGACCGTTTGATTGCAGTTGATGAAAATGGGGACCTAGTGGATGGTGATAAAATCATGTACATCATTGGGACTTATCTTTCTGATAAGGGCCTCTTAAAAGATAACACCATCGTAACGACCGTCATGTCTAATCTAGGTTTCCATAAGGCTTTGGATGCCAAGGGGATTAACAAGGTTGTGACTGCTGTTGGAGACCGCTATGTGGTGGAAGAGATGCGGAAGTCTGGTTACAATCTAGGTGGTGAACAGTCTGGTCACGTGATTGTCATGGACTACAATACCACTGGAGATGGTCAGATGAGTGCCGTTCAATTGACCAAGATTATGCAAGAAACTGGTCGTACATTATCAGACCTTGCATCAGAAGTTACCATCTATCCTCAAAAATTGGTCAATATCCGTGTTGAAAACAGCATGAAGGACAAGGCTATGGAAGTACCTGCCATTCGTGCGATTATTGAGAAGATGGAAGCTGAAATGGCTGGAAATGGTCGCATCTTAGTGCGTCCAAGTGGTACCGAACCTCTTCTCCGTGTCATGGCAGAAGCACCAACCCATGAAGAAGTAGACTACTATGTGGATACCATTGCTACAGTAG
Source organism: Streptococcus sp. 400_SSPC (assembly GCF_001072745.1). Classification (NCBI taxonomy): domain Bacteria; kingdom Bacillati; phylum Bacillota; class Bacilli; order Lactobacillales; family Streptococcaceae; genus Streptococcus; species Streptococcus sp. 400_SSPC. The sequence continues at coordinate 90,171 of NZ_JVIQ01000015.1, forward strand.
TCAAAGATGAAATTGGTCTTGAAGTTTAAATAATATAAGTAAACTTTCTAAAATAGAGTTTGAAAGGTTGGCTGAAAAAATACGTTGAATGATGAGGCCCATAGCCCTCATGACAACAGTTCTCTTTTCAATTACTTTTGTTCAAGCCATTCAAGCAGGAAACACCCTGATCTTGGCTTATCCTAAAGAAATAACTTTAATATCATCGTTTTTAAAAGGCTGGAATTTTCCAGTCTTTTTTGTTAGTTAGATGAAAAGGGATTTGAACAAGTGTGGATGTTTAAAAAAATATTTCATCCAATAGTCCTCTTTCGTATAGAGGTGGATGTTTGAAAAATGCCCTTATTCGTGGTAAAATAGGGCTAATGAATTTATTGTAATTGAGGTAAAAAACGTGGCTTTTGGAGACAACGGAAAACGCAAAAAAACTTTCTTTGAAAAATTGACCATGGTGGTCATTGTAATTATGTTGATTGTAACGGTTGGAGCAATCTTTGCTGCAGCTTTGGGTGCACTATCCTACTAAGGGACTACCAAGCAACACTTGGTTATAAAAGGAAAACGATAAACTATGAGTATGTTTTTAGATACAGCCAAGATTAAGGTCAAGGCTGGAAATGGCGGCGATGGCATGGTGGCCTTTCGCCGTGAAAAGTATGTTCCCAATGGCGGCCCTTGGGGTGGTGATGGTGGACGAGGAGGCAATGTCATCTTCGTTGTAGACGAAGGTTTGCGCACGCTGATGGACTTCCGCTATAACCGGCATTTCAAAGCCCAAAATGGGGAAAAGGGAATGACCAAAGGAATGCACGGACGGGGAGCAGAAGATCTCTATGTACGAGTTCCCCAAGGAACGACTGTCCGAGATGCTGAGACAGGCAAGGTCATTACCGACTTGGTTGAAAATGGGCAAGAGTACATTGTTGCCCATGGTGGACGTGGAGGACGCGGAAATATCCGTTTTGCCACTCCTAAAAATCCAGCACCTGAGATTTCAGAAAATGGGGAACCTGGTCAGGAACGCGAACTCGAATTAGAACTCAAAGTCTTGGCAGACGTTGGTTTGGTTGGCTTCCCATCAGTAGGAAAATCAACTCTTCTCAGTGTGATTACATCTGCCAAACCAAAAATCGGAGCCTATCATTTTACAACTATCGTTCCAAACTTGGGGATGGTTCGGACGCCGTCAGGTGAATCCTTTGCAGTCGCAGACCTTCCTGGATTGATCGAAGGAGCTAGCCAAGGGGTCGGGTTAGGAACCCAGTTCCTTCGTCACATCGAGCGCACCCGTGTTATCTTGCATATCATCGATATGTCAGCCAGTGAAGGACGAGATCCTTATGAAGATTACATTCAAATCAACAAAGAGCTTGAAACATATAATCTTCGCTTGATGGAACGTCCTCAGATTATCGTGGCGAATAAGATGGATATGCCAGAGAGCCAGGAAAATTTGAAAGAGTTCAAGAAAAAATTGGCGGCCAACTACGACGAGTTTGATGAACTGCCACAAATCTTCCCAATCTCTAGTTTAGCGCATCAAGGTTTGGACAACTTGTTAGAAGCAACAGCAGACTTGTTAGACAAAACACCAGAATTCTTGCTCTATACAGAAGAAGATATGGCGCAAGAAGAAGTCTACTACGGCTTTGATGAGGACCAACCAGCCTTCAAGATTAATCGTGATGATGATGCTTCTTGGATCTTGTCCGGTGATAAGCTAGAGAAGCTCTTCAATATGACCAATTTTGATCGCGACGAGTCTGTCATGAAGTTTGCGCGTCAATTGCGCGGAATGGGTGTCGATGAAGCCCTTCGTGCGCGTGGTGCCAAAGACGGAGATATCGTTCGGATCGGTAAATTTGAATTTGAATTTGTTGACTAGTTAGAGCTAAAGAGGAGAAGAAGATGGGAGATAAACCTATATCCTTTCGTGATAAAGACGGAAATTTTGTCTCTGCTGCAGACGTTTGGAATGCAGAAAAATTGGAAGAACTCTTTAATAAGCTGAATCCCAAACGTAAGTTACGCTTAGAACGGGAAAAATTAGCAGCATCCAGTGAAAATTAGGAATCAGGAGAAGAAAATGGCAAAAACAATTCACACAGACAAAGCACCGGCAGCAATTGGACCTTATGTTCAAGGAAAAATTGTGGGCAATCTTTTATTTGCAAGTGGGCAAGTTCCGCTTTCACCAGAAACAGGTGAAATTGTTGGAGAAACTATCCAAGAACAAACCCAGCAAGTGTTGAAGAATATTGCTGCTATCCTTGAGGAAGCTGGAACGAACTTTGATCACGTGGTTAAAACAACCTGTTTCTTAAGTGATATGAATGATTTTGTCCCTTTTAACGAGGTATACAAAACAGCATTTTCAAGTGAATTTCCAGCACGTTCTGCAGTAGAAGTGGCTCGCTTGCCACGCGATGTCAAAGTTGAAATTGAAGTCATTGCAGAAGTATAGTCTGAATAGAGGAATGCATTCGGGAAATAAGAATGCTGGAGTGAGAGCCATCGACTGACCAACTGGAAAGATGATGGTCTCCTCCTTTTTTGTAAGGAAAAGGTGATTAGGATGACAGATACAGAAAAAACAATTCAACTGGTCATTGTGACAGGAATGAGTGGTGCAGGAAAGACTGTAGCCATTCAATCCTTTGAAGATATGGGGTATTTCACCATCGACAATATGCCACCAGCTCTCTTGCCGAAATTTATTGAGCTGATTCAACTGTCGATGGACAATAATAAGTTGGCTCTCGTAGTGGATATGCGGAGCCGGTCTTTCTTCGCAGAAATTCGCTCCATTTTGGACGAATTAGAGAACCACGAAGGGATTGATTTTAAAATTCTCTTTTTGGATGCGACCGATAGTGAATTGGTTGCTCGCTACAAAGAGACTCGTCGTAGCCATCCACTGGCTGCTGATGGGCGTGTCTTGGATGGGATTACGTTGGAACGGGAACTTTTGGCTCCACTTAAAAACATGAGTCAAAATGTCATTGATACGACAGAACTAACTCCTCGTAATCTTCGAAAAGTTATTGCTGAACAGTTCTCTAGACAAGATAGCCAGCCTGAGTTTCGGATTGAAGTCATGTCCTTTGGCTTTAAGTATGGTTTGCCTTTAGATGCGGACTTGGTCTTTGATGTTCGTTTCCTACCGAATCCTTATTACAAATCAGAGCTACGGAATCAAACTGGCTTGGATGATGATGTCTATAACTATGTTATGGACCATCAAGAAGCAGAGGAGTTTTATCGTCATCTTTACGATTTGATTGCTCCCATCTTGCCAGCATACAAACGAGAAGGAAAATCTGTTTTGACGATTGCAGTTGGTTGCACAGGTGGCCAACACCGTTCAGTAGCCTTTGCTGCTCGTCTAGGACGGGATTTAGCGAAAGATTGGACGGTGAATATGAGTCATCGAGATAAAGACCGACGGAAGGAAACGGTGAATCGTTCATGAGAAAACCAAAAATGACCGTCATCGGAGGAGGTACGGGGATTTCCGTCATCTTGGATAGCCTTCGGAAAAAGGATGTTGAAATTACGGCTATTGTGACAGTGGCGGATGATGGGGGTAGTTCTGGGGAACTTCGAAAAAATATTCATCAATTGACACCACCAGGTGACTTGCGAAATGTACTAGTAGCCATGTCTGATATGCCTCGCTTTTATGAAAAAGTTTTTCAATACCGTTTTGCAGAAGAAGATGGGCCACTAGCTGGGCATCCTCTAGGGAATTTGATTATTGCAGGGATTTCTGAAATGCAGGGATCGACTTATAATGCCATGCAATTGCTGACTAAATTTTTCCATACGACAGGAAAAATCTATCCTTCTAGTGATACACCATTGACCCTTCATGCCGTCTTTATGGATGGGTCAGAGGTGGCTGGTGAGAGTGAAATCGCCCATCATGAGGGCATGATTGATTATGTTTATGTCACCAATACCTATAATGATGAGACGCCGAAAGCGAGTCGAAAAGTAGTAGATGCGATTTTAGAAAGTGATATGGTGATTTTAGGACCAGGTTCTCTCTTTACATCGATTCTTCCCAATCTAGTGATTGAAGAAATTGGACATGCCTTGCTTGAGACAAAAGCAGAGGTCGCTTATGTCTGCAATATCATGACCCAACGTGGGGAGACAGAACACTTTACCGATAGTGACCATGTTTCCGTCCTTCATAAACACTTGAAGAAGCCGTTTATTGATACTGTTTTAGTCAACATTGAAAAAGTCCCTCAAGAATATATGGACACGAATCGCTTTGATGAATACCTGGTTCAAGTAGAACATGATTTCGCAGGTCTAAAATCGCAGGTTCCCCGAGTTATTTCAAGCAATTTCCTTCGCTTGGAAAACGGCGGCGCCTTCCATGATGGAGAAGCTGTTGTGGATGAACTGATGCAAATTGTACAGGTGATTAAATGAGTTTTACCATTAAAGTAAAAGAAGAGCTCTTGACCCTTCACCGCTTTGAGAAAAGTGAGTTATCTGCTCTAATTAAGATGTCAGGTAGTTTGGGTCTAAGTATGGGGGGCTTAAGTTTGTCTCTGACCACGGAGAATGCTAAGATTGCCCGCCATATCTACGAATTGATTGTAGAATTTTATCAGGTCAAATCGGACATTCGTCACCACCAAAAAACCAATTTAAAAAAGAATCGCGTCTATACTGTTTCTATTGATGAAAAAGTCGAAGAGATTCTTGCAGACCTGCACTTAGCAGATTCTTTCTTTGGTATTGAGACAGGGATTGACCCAAGAATTTTAGAAGAAGATGAAGCAAGTCGAGCTTATCTGAGAGGTGCTTTCTTAGCAAGTGGGACCATCAAGGATCCGGAGTCTGGTCGCTATCAATTAGAAATTAGCTCTGTTTATTCTGATCATGCTCAGGACTTGGCCAACCTGATGCAACACTTTTTGTTAGATGCCAAGACCATCGAACGCAAAAAAGGAGTCGTCACCTATTTGCAGAGGGCAGAGGATATTATTGATTTCCTCATCTTGGTAGAAGCCAAGCAGGCTTTGGAAGAATTTGAGTCTGTCAAGGTCATGCGAGAAGCGCGCAATGATCTCAATCGAGCCAATAATGCTGAAATGGCCAATATTGCGCGGACGGTCACAGCTAGTATGAAGACCATTAACAATATCGTCAAAATCATGGATACCATCGGATTAGGTGGTCTTCCTGTCGAGCTTCAGGAAGTTGCCTATGTTCGAATCCAGAATCCCGACTATTCTATCCAGCAAATTGCGGATGCCTTGAAAACTCCCTTAACCAAAAGTGGCGTCAATCATCGCTTGCGAAAAATCAATAAGATAGCAGACGAGCTAGATGAACTATAAGAAAAAAACCTTTGAATCAGTTGATTCAAAGGTTTCTTCTTATAAGCTAGTCGAGTGGACTGGTTGAACTTTCTTGTCTGGATAAATGTAGTTTATCGCATTATTTACCGCAGTCGGAGCCTCGCCCAGACCAGTAGCAATCAAATCGATTTTTCCTTCGTAGAAGCAACAGTCGCCACAAGCGTAGATGCCTTCTCGGCTGGTCTCTTGTTTGCGGTTCACGAGGATCTTATGGCGTTGGAGGTCCAAGCCCCATTCTTTCAATTTCCCAACGGATGATTTAAAGCCATAGTTGACAAAGAGTTCATCGATGGGGAGTAATTGGGTTTCATCTGATTTAACCTTGCTAATTTCCAGATGGCTAGCATGGCCATTTTCTCCGATTAAACGGCTAGGAACATAAGGAGTTTGAATAGAGACGGACGAAGCCTTCAATTCTTCAACACTGTGTTCGAGAGCGCGGAAATTATCACGACGATGGACCAGAGTTGTCGGTGCGATTTTTTCAAAGGCTAGAGCCCAATCGACTGCTGAATCTCCTCCTCCTAGAATAGCAACTTGTTTGCCGGCATATTGTTGGATATTTGAAACATGGTAGTGAACGTTCTCGAATTCTTCAGCCCCATCCACTTCTAAAGGACGAGGTTTAAAGGCACCACCACCCATCGCAATAATAACAGCACGACTGAAATGCTGGTCTTTATTGGTTTCAATGAGGAAGTGATTCTCGTTTTTACGAATGTCCAAAACGGTTTCGTTCAGACAAATGTCAGTCTCGAATGTTTCTAATTGATCGATCAACCGTTGGGACAATTCTTCTCCAGTCAGGTTCGTAAAACCAGGGACATCCAGGATTCGTTTTTCAGGATAGAGAATAGCGGGTTGACCACCTAGTTGAGGAAGGGAATCAATCAATTTTACTTTTACTTGACGCATATGGCCATAGAAGGCAGCAAAGAGTCCTACAGGGCCTCCACCGATAATGGTAATGTCATAGATTTCAGACATGAGATCTCCTTTGTGATGTGTAACTAGTCCTATTGTATCATAATTCGGAGATAAATAGAAAGTGGAGGAGGGTACAAGGATTAAAAAGAATGAATCAGGGGATTGAGATATATTTTTTAAAAATAATGTTCGGTTTATTTACAAGTGTTCGATAATCTGTTAGAATAAATTATTATTATTTTTTTTATAAGGAGATTATTCAAAAATGCAATTTGATTTTTGGGTTAAAGTTGCGACCGAATTTATTGCAACAGCATTATTGATTATTTTAGGAAATGGTGCCGTTGCAAACGTTGAGTTGAAGGGTACCAAGGGGCATCAAAGTGGATGGCTCGTGATTGCGATTGGCTACGGAATAGGTGTTATGATGCCAGCCTTGATGTTTGGTAACGTTTCTGGTAACCATATCAACCCTGCCTTTACGATTGGTCTTGCAGTTAGCGGACTCTTCCCTTGGGAAAATGTTTTATACTACATCGTTGCTCAACTTCTTGGGGCTATGTTTGGGCAATTGGTTGTCGTTGCGACTCACCGTCCTTACTACCTTCAAACTGAAAATCCAAACAATATCTTGGGAACATTCTCAACGATTTCTAGTTTGGATAAAGGAACTCCAGAATCACGTAAAGCAGCAACCATCAATGGTTTCGTCAATGAGTTTGCTGGATCATTCGTCCTTTTCTTCGGTGCACTTGCCTTGACAAAACACTTCTTTGGTGCAGAGGTTGCTTCTCTAGCTCAAAGAGCAGCGACTGAGCAGGGAGGGATTTTTGATGCTTCTTCAACAGCCGCAAAATTGGCTTTGTCACAAGCACATGCTCCTGGTTTAGGAGTGGCTCACTTGGCACTTGGATTCCTCGTTATGGCTTTGGTGACATCACTTGGTGGTCCTACAGGACCTGGTTTGAACCCTGCACGTGACCTTGGTCCACGTTTGGTTCACGCTTTCCTTCCAAAATCTGTTTTAGGTGAACACAAGGGAGATTCAAAATGGTGGTACGCTTGGGTACCAGTTGTAGCACCAATCTTGGCTGCAATCGTTGCTATTGCCCTCTTTACCTTCCTTTATAAGTAAGACCAGAACACTTTTCGTAGACATTACGGAAAGTGTTTTTTTAAGAAAGTTTCGTGTAGAAACAATAATTAAGTCTGTTTTTTTATGGGGCTTTAATTGTGTTATTTTAATAAAGGAGTTAGTAGCTTGTTAATTATAATTATTACCATCTGCTTATTATTTTTATATTTCTTAATGCATCATCTAATTCAGCAGTCAAAGAATCCTACAGGAATACTCGGGAAAGGAATGATGAAAATTTGGAATTATACTTATTTTCCTATGTATGTGTGGGCAACCAGACAACTGGATAAAAATGATGTCCATAGAATACTAGATGTAGGAGTAGGAAACGGTCGTTCAAGTATCTTTTTGAAAGAAATCTATCCAAGAAGTACAGTTATAGGAATCGATAGTTCAGCAACTGCTATCTCAGAAGCGAAGGATTCGGAAAGTTTAAACCTTAAGTTTGAACGAAAAGATGTTAGAAAGACAGGTTATCCTGATGAAACGTTTGATTTAATAACAGGCTTTCAAACGCATTTTCATTGGGAGGATATAGAGACTTCATTTACGGAGTTAAGAAGAGTTCTTACATCAGATGGACTGCTTTTGCTAGCTTGTGAATGGCAAAAATTAGTTTATTTCTTGCCACAATTCAAAGTGGAGGATGAGTTTAGTAAGTTCTTGTCGTCAAAAGGACTGAATCTTTTAACAAGTCAGAAGAGTGGGCGATGGATTCTTTATAAGATTGTAAAAGAGACGAATTAAGTCAGTAAATGCTTATTATTAGGAGTAGGGATGAAAGAAAGGAATATAATAAAAGATAATAGAAGAGCTGGTTATTTTAGTTTTCTATATTATTTGCATGAGGAGAAAGAGTTTCATTCAGACGCACTTGTTGCTCTTTGTCAGTATCTAGAAAGGATGGATTCTGTTAGTCTTGAGCAACTGAAAGACTTACGTTGGATTGAATGTCAAATTTTGCGCCATATGGTCTATCATTTTGATCCAAATGATCTAAGTAGAATTCGCAATCTCCCAACGAATTATTGGGAGGAATTGGAAGCATTCGAACAAGTAGTGTCAAAGCTTTATGATCGTTATGAATGAAAGGATTTTCCAAAATCTGAAATTCTAGCACAGTTTTGAAGCTAAGATGATGGTGAGAGATGAATTCCTTTAACTTTTTCTTGACAATCTACAGAATTCCGTGTAGAATAGAATAGATCTTGAACTTGAAGGGAGTGAAAAACATGTCAAAAACAGTAGTACGTAAGAATGAATCTCTTGACGATGCTCTTCGTCGTTTCAAACGCGCGGTTACTAAAGCTGGTACTCTTCAAGAAACACGCAAACGTGAATTCTATGAAAAACCTTCTGTAAAACGTAAACGTAAATCAGAAGCAGCTCGTAAACGTAAAAAATTCTAATTGAATACAAGAACAGACTTCGGTCTGTTTTTTGTTTCTCTAGAAAAATTGAAGATAAAAAACCCGACCTTCTAGCTAGAAGATCGGATCTTTTTATCTGATTATTTGTTTGCAAGCAAGTCGCGGATTTCAGCAAGCAACTCTTCTTGAGTAGGAGCAGCTTCTTCTTCAGCAGCTTCCTCTTTTTTACCAAGGTTTTGAGCTTTCTCAGCAGCTTTTACTACGAAGAAAAGAACAGTACCAACAACAAGGAAGTTGATAACAGCGCTCAAGAAGCTACCGTAAGCAACACCGTTCCATGACAATTGTGCAATCTTTTCAACACCAGCAGCTTTCATAGCTGGGTTCAAAATAAGTGGAGTGATGATATCGTTAACAAATGATGTTACGATAGCTCCAAATGCAGCTCCGATAACGACTGCGACAGCAAGGTCAACAATATTCCCACGAAGGAGAAAAGCTTTCAAATCTTTTAACATATCCTAAATATGTCCTTTCATAATAAATTTTTACAGAGCATAGTATAACTGAAATTTTTTTCGTATTCAATAAATATGCTCAAATTTTTTTAAAAAGTTGATTTAAGGAAAATGGAGGCTTTCAAAACTCAGGAAAAATGTGGAAAAATCGGGTGAAAATCAATGCGGATGATTTACAATTGACAAAAATTAGTTTAAAATAGTTAATGATATTCTATGGTAAAATGGAGGCACTGTTTATGGTTGACAAACAACTGATTTCAGAAATTAAAAACAGTGTGAATATTGTAGATGTAATCGGAGAAGTCGTTCAATTGACAAAGGCAGGACGAAACTTTTTAGGTCTCTGCCCTTTTCATGGTGAAAAGACCCCTTCTTTCAATGTGGTCGAGGATAAACAATTCTATCATTGTTTTGGTTGTGGTCGCTCAGGCGATGTTTTTAAGTTTATTGAAGACTATCGTGGTGTCTCCTTCATGGAAGCTGTTCAAATTGTCGGAGATCAGGTGGGCATTCGTGTCCAGACTCTTCCTCCAAGTCAGTCTAGGCCCCAACAAGCAGATGGGAAACAGCCCTTCTATGAGATACATCAAGAGGCTGCCAAGTTCTATCATGCCATCCTGATGACGACAAAGATGGGTGAAGAGGCTCGGCAATACTTGTATGACCGAGGGCTTGATGATGAGGTTCTTCGGCATTTTCAAATAGGGCTTGCACCAGCAGAAGGAAATTATTTGCTTCAGAGTGTTTCAGGGAAGTTTTCAGAAAATATTCTGGCCGACTCAGGTTTATTTCATATTAGTGATAGGGGGACCATGTATGATGCGTTTCAAGATCGCATCATGTTTCCCTTGTCGGATGATACTGGTCGAGTCATTGCCTTTTCTGGTCGACTCTGGCGTGAATCAGCTGAGGGAGCAAAGCCTCAGGGGAAATACAAGAACAGCCGCGCTACGCTCCTTTTTAACAAGAGTTATGAGCTCTACCATTTGGACAAGGCCAAGCAGGTCGCTAAGAAAAACCATGAGCTTTATCTGATGGAAGGATTCATGGATGTCATCGCAGCCTACCGAGCTGGGATTGAGAATGCCGTTGCTTCCATGGGGACAGCCCTCACGCAGGAACATGTGGCTCATCTGAGCAAATTTACCAAAAAGGTTATCTTGGCCTATGATGGGGATAAGGCGGGAAGGCTAGCGACAGCAAAGGCTTTGGAGGTCCTGGAAAAACAGGAGGTAGAGGTCGTCCAGATTCCTGATCAGATGGACCCAGACGAGTATCTCCATAAGAATTCTCCTCAAGCTTTGGCGGACTTATTGGAAAAAACACGTCTCAGTCGCGTAGAGTTTCTCATGGATTATTGGAAGCCAGATAATATTGAAAATTTGCAGGCGCAGATTGAATTTGTCGAAAAAATGGCTCCTTTAATAGCTCAGACGCCATCTGTAACGGCACAAAATACCTACATTTATAAATTAGCCGATCTCTTGGTCGACTTTGATTATTTGCAGGTAGAACAGACGGTTAATGCTAGTCGACTTCAGATGCGTAGCCAGCGTCAGGAGCAAGGGAAAATTCAGACACAGGCTCCAGTTGCTAGTCCAACTGTCGTGCAAAAACAACTGCCTCGCCTGGTTCGTGCTGAGAATCATCTCCTTCATCGGATGAAGGACTTTCCTTATGTTTTAAATGAATATCGTCTTCGGACAGATTTTTCATTTGATACCCCTGCCTTGCAAACCTTGTACCAACTTCTTTGTCAAAATGGAGAAGTGACATCGCAGGATTTGTCAGAGCAGACAGAGGAAGTGCAACGAGCCTGGTATCTGATGCTAGAAGAAAATTTACCGGATGAAATAGCGGAGAATGAGTTGGAAGAAGTGGAAGAAACGAGGAATCGGGAACTTCTCCGTAAAGAAAGTCAACAAATAGGAAAGAAAGTCCGAGAAGCCTCTCACAGTGGAGATGCGGATCAGGCTTTATTGGAACTCGAGCGCTTAATCGCTCAAAAAAGAAGAATGGAGTAGGAATGGCGAAAGAACAAAAAGATATCACAACTTTAGATGTCCAAATTGCAGAGTTTATTCGTAGTCATAAAAAAAGTGGTACTGCAACAGATGATGAAATCAATGATCAATTGGTCATTCCTTTTACCTTGGATGCCGATGGGATTGATGATTTGTTGCAACGGATTCAAGATGCAGGAATTTCAATCACGGATAAGGAAGGAAATCCAAGCGCGCGTGTCTTGAACAACGAAGAGGAAGAACCAGAGTTGACGGATGAGGAATTGCTTGGAAGCAACTCTGCTAAGGTTAATGACCCAGTACGGATGTACTTGAAGGAAATTGGGGTCGTTCCTCTTTTGACCAATGAAGAAGAGCAAGAATTGGCCATCTTGGTGGAACAAGGTGATTTGGAAGCTAAGCAACGTTTGGCAGAAGCCAACCTTCGTTTGGTTGTTTCTATTGCGAAGCGCTATGTTGGTCGTGGGATGCAATTCTTGGATTTGATCCAAGAAGGAAATATGGGATTGATGAAGGCCGTTGATAAGTTTGACTATACCAAAGGGTTCAAGTTCTCTACTTATGCGACTTGGTGGATTCGTCAGGCCATCACTCGTGCTATTGCAGACCAAGCCCGTACCATTCGGATCCCTGTACACATGGTGGAAACCATCAACAAGTTGGTTCGTGAACAACGCAATCTCTTGCAAGAATTGGGGCAAGATCCAACACCTGAACAAATCGCTGAACGCATGGATATGACGCCTGATAAGGTCCGTGAAATCTTGAAGATTGCTCAAGAGCCTGTTTCTCTTGAAACACCAATCGGGGAAGAAGACGATAGCCATTTGGGAGATTTCATCGAAGACGAAGTGATTGAAAATCCAGTAGACTACACCACTCGAGTGGTTCTACGTGAACAATTGGATGAAGTCCTCGATACCCTGACAGATCGGGAAGAAAACGTCTTGCGTCTTCGTTTCGGTTTGGATGATGGTAAAATGCGGACCTTGGAAGATGTGGGGAAAGTCTTTAACGTGACCCGTGAACGGATCCGTCAAATCGAAGCCAAAGCCCTCCGCAAACTCCGCCATCCAAGCCGAAGCAAACCATTACGTGACTTTATAGAGGATTAAAAAGATCCGGGGGATCTTTTTAACGGTTGCCTAGAAATGGAAAAGCAACCCATGTCCAGTGGAC
>NZ_JVIQ01000016.1:0-9561 GCF_001072745.1 Streptococcus sp. 400_SSPC
GGATTCGAACCCCCGAACCCGAAGGAGCGGATTTACAGTCCGCCGCGTTTAGCCTCTTCGCTATCTCTCCAAGCAAATCAACAGTCACAATTATACCATTGATTTAATTAAAATGCAACCCCTTATTTGTTCAAATTGTAATTTTCGATGGCACTTTCCACTGCTTTTTCAAGGGATTTATAGAGACTGTCTACAGATGCATTTTTAACAAGGGCAAATTGGGCACCCATATCAGCAATCTCAGCAATAGCCTTCTTCCCAATCGTTAATTGGTAGCCATCAAAGGTTTCCTTACCTACAACCACTTTACTATCTGCAATTTGAATTTCGATTTTTTTATCTTTTTTACTCATTCTTCTACCTCATTTCAACCCCTTAATTTTACAAAATTTTTCACATGCTTGCAAGCCGAAAATGTTTCGTGTTTAAATTATTATATTTTGCTAGTATCTCTTTCTAAGAAAAAAGAGGGAGTTCTCCTCCCTCTGATCATTCCTTTAATCGTTTACTTTGAAGATCCATCCTTCTGGTGCTTCAATATCACCAAACTGAATACCCGTTAATTCATCATAAAGCTTCCGGGTAATCGGTCCTACTTCCGTTTCTGAATAGAAGACATGGAAATCATCTCCGTGCTGAACACCCCCGATTGGAGAAATAACTGCGGCAGTTCCACAAGCACCTGCTTCGACAAAGCGGTCTAGATGATCGATTGGGACATCCCCTTCGATTGGTTTCAAACCAAGACGATGCTCAGCAAGATAGAGCAAGGAATACTTGGTTATAGATGGCAGAATTGATGGGCTAAGTGGAGTGACAAACTCATTATCAGCTGTTATTCCAAAGAAGTTAGCAGATCCCACTTCTTCAATCTTAGTGTGGGTCGCTGGATCCAAGTAAATCACGTCTGAGAAGTTCCGAGACTTAGCTAATTTACCAGGTAAGAGGCTAGCGGCATAGTTTCCACCGACTTTCGCTGCACCCGTCCCATGAGGAGCTGCCCGATCATATTCGTCTTGGATTAAGAAGTTGGTTGGAACCAAGCCACCCTTGAAGTAGTTTCCAACTGGCATAGCAAAGATAGTAAAGATGTATTCTTCTGCTGGCTTGACTCCAATGATATCTCCGACTCCAATCAAAAGCGGACGAAGATAGAGGGTTCCACCTGTTCCATACGGTGGGACATATTCTTCATTGGCACGCACTACTGCTTTACAAGCTTCCACAAACATATCCGTTGGAACTCGAGGCATCAAAAGACGATCAGCGGTCCGTTGAAGGCGTTTGGCATTTTCATCTGGACGGAATAATTGAACACTGCCATCCTTTGTCCGATAAGCCTTCAAGCCTTCAAAGGCTTGCTGTCCATAGTGCAAACTTGGAGAAGATTCTGAAATATGAAGAGTGGAATCTTCAGATAACTCTCCCTTCTCCCAGGCTCCATTACGGTAATAAGCAATGTATCGATAGGGTAATTTCATATAAGAAAATCCGAGATTTTCCCAATCAAGTGATACTGTCATTTTTGTTTTCCTTCTTCCATTCAAGACTTGCTAAATAGCAAGAGCCACCTGTGAAGATGACTTTATTCATGTACTCTATTTTACACCATTTCATGAGAATTTCAAGTGAAGTTTGCAATTTTCTGAAAATTTATCAATCAAGAAAGCCAGCCACAAATGAGCTGACTTTTACTTACTTAATTCTAGCTGAATAGACTTCTTGATCAGAGATTTGATCGTTGACAAAGGAACCATTGCTGGTTCGTTCTGACAAGCTGAGCTGGGTAACATCTACTTCTGTCACCTGACCTGTTGTGGAGGTAATCTGAAGGATTTGATCCTGCTCTGCTACTTCTTCCTGGCTCGTAAAGAGATCAAAATCTCCTTGGTCCGTAAAGACTGGACCTGCCTTAAAGACACGGTGTGGTTTAGCCTTTAATTCACGAAGGACTTGGAGTCCCCGCTTAGCCCGGCTGGTCACTGGAATATCGTCCTGGGACATCCGTTTCAGACTGCCTCGCTGGGTCAGAATGTACATGCTTGGAGTCGTTGACTTAAAGACAGCTGCCACTTGATCCCCGTCTTTGAGGTTAATAGCTTTAACACCTGCTGCTTTGGCCCCAACTACTGGGACTTCTTCAATATTGAAGCGTAAGCCGTAACCATTTTTGGTAATGATCATGATGTCCTCGAGGACAACTGGTGCAACCGCTACGATACGGTCCTCTTGGTCTTTCAGCTTAGCGTACTTCGTTGATTTGGAGCGGTAGGTCCGCCATGGGCTCAATTCCTTGCGTTCAAAGCGCTTGATTTGGCCTTGTTGGGTAGTTGCAAAGTAGGTCACACCCTCAAACTGATCCACAATCTCCGCAAAAAGTATTTCTTCTTCCTGCTCGAAATTGGTCAAGGTTTGACTGAGGTGTTCGCCGATGTCCTTCCACTTGGTATCTGCTAATTCATGAACAGGTCGATAAATGGCATTTCCTAAGTTGGTAAAGAGCAAGAGATGCTGGGTAGTCTTAGCAGGCTCCACGAAAATCAATTCATCGTCATCTCGCTTACCGACTTCTTCAACTGTAGATGCATTGAAAGAACGAGGAGAGGTTCGTTTGATATAACCAGCACGGGTCACGCTAACGAAGGTTTCTTCTTCGACAATGAGGCTGGCTGTGTCAATCTCAATTGTTTTAGCAGTGTCTTGCAACTCACTACGACGCGGATTGCCAAAGAGCTTCTTGACTTCACGCAATTCCTTCTTCATGAGATTGAACATGGTCCGTTCATCCCCAATGATAGCCTCCAAGGTGGCGATTTGCTCCTTGAGGTTAGCATGTTCTTCTTCCAAGGTGACGATATCTGTATTGGTCAAACGGTACAATTGCAAGGTGACAATGGCTTCTGCTTGCTCTTCTGTGAAATCATAGCTGATCTTAAGGTTTTCCTTAGCATCTGCCTTGTTATCAGAAGCACGGATCAGAGCGATGACTTCATCAAGGATGGAAATCACGCGGATCAATCCCTCTACGATGTGGAGGCGTCGTTCAGCCTTTTCCTTATCAAAGCGCGAGCGAGCGACAATGATATCCCGACGGTGAGCAATGTAGCTAGAGAGGATCGGTACGATTCCTACTTGTCGTGGTGTGTAGTTATCAATCGCCACCATATTGAAGTTGTAGTTGACCTGCAAGTCTGTGTACTTGAACAAGTAGTTCAAGATTAGATCAGCATTGGCATCTTTTTTCAACTCAATAGCAATACGAAGACCATCTCGGTCAGACTCATCACGAACTTCCGCAATACCGGCCACCTTGTTGTTGATACGAATTTTATCAATATCTTTGACTAGAGTTGCTTTGTTAGTTTCATAAGGAATCTCAGTGACGACGATTTGCCGCTTGCCGCCTTTGAGTTGCTCGATTTCTGTCTTAGAGCGGACAACCACCCGTCCCTTACCAGTTTCATAGGCTTTCTTAATCTCATCGCGACCTTGGATAATAGCACCAGTCGGGAAATCAGGTCCAGGTAGAAACTCCATGAGTTTGTCTACCTTGGCAGATGGATGGTCGATCATGTAGACCACTGCATCGATGACTTCAGCAAGGTTATGGGGCGGAATATCTGTCGCGTAACCAGCTGAGATCCCTGTAGCCCCATTGACCAAGAGGTTTGGAAAGGCTGCAGGCAAAACAGTTGGCTCTTTTTCTGTATCGTCAAAGTTCCAGGCAAATGGCACTGTTTTCTTTTCGATATCTTGAAGGAGATAACCAGCAATTTCAGATAGACGGGCTTCCGTATAACGCATGGCAGCCGGTGGATCACCGTCCATAGAACCATTGTTACCGTGCATCTCAACAAGAATCTCACGATTCTTCCAGTCTTGAGACATGCGGACCATGGCATCATAGATCGAACTATCCCCGTGAGGGTGAAAATTCCCCATGATATTTCCGACAGACTTGGCAGACTTGCGGTAGCCCATGTCATGGGTATTGCCATCCTTATTCATAGAATAAAGAATCCGCCGTTGAACAGGTTTCAAGCCATCCCGAATATCAGGAAGGGCCCGTTCTTGAATAATGTATTTGGAGTAGCGACCAAAGCGCTCTCCCATGATGTCCTCTAAAGACATAATTTGGATATTACTCATATAGGATACAAAGCCCGTAAAATACAAAGTGAAAATAGGAAATTCTTGCAGTGAGCGATGCTCACAAGAGAATTTATCTTTTTCACACAGTATTTAGGGCGTGTTCAACTCCTTTCAAAGAATGTTGAGTAGATTTTTAGAAAAAGGAATTCAGTCACTTCAAGTAACCAAACGATCCTTTCTGTAGTTTTAAGTGTTTGAAATAGATGATTGAATCAATAATTCAACAGTTTCTCCTCAGCATAAGTCATCAGCTTCTTAGCTACTTCCAGATCATAGGCAAATCCCAACTTTTGGGCTAGGATTTGAGCTTCCTGATCAAAAACATTCATGGTAGAAAATAAAGACTGAGTAAGCTCTTCTAGATTAGATAAATTAAGTAGCTTTGAGAACTCCTTCTCTTTCTCATCTGGTAGATAGTGAAAAAGGTGCTTGTAGTTCTTTCCGATATCAACTATTCCCTTATCACTTGCCACCTGCCAAGCTAGTATCTTGAGGAGTTCTTGATGGCAAATGCCATAGAGGTGGTCGGTCGCATAGAGGAGCTGATTTCTTCGTATCCCTTTGACGACATAAGCCGATACCCACCAAAATTCATTGCAGGACGCTGCAAATTTTTCTTCGGAGGGCGGAGCGATCCAGTAGCGCTTGGCATTAGGCTGATAGGCTTCAAACAAACCATTTTCGTCTTTTAGCACTCTGAAACCTGCTTCGCTGTCCACCCACTCTTGGATATACTCCTTGGGGCAGAGGGTTAAATCAATACGATTCCCATCTTCAAAAAGCATGAGATACAGACGACGATGTCCAAGGACATTGTGCTGTTCAATCAGACGCATTCCAAACTGGTCTAGCCAAGATAAATCAGATAACAAGTCGTTCAGATTCTCAACAATATAGACCACATCATAATCTTGGAACTCATCTTCTTGGGTCTGTGGATTGATCCGCGATCCGGATAAAGCCACTGCTTCCACTTGCAGGGATTCAGCAATTTTTAGAATAAGATTCAATATTGCGGATTCTGTTTCCATGATAACATCCTTAATAAAAAAACTAAATAATGAAATTTGTCTAGTACAAAGATTACAAAAACTAGATATTATAAATATATAACAAAAATTATTAATCTAATCAGTAAGATAATCTGGGATCATTTTTTATAGGAAATTTCAAAATAGTCTAAATTCAATTACTAAATAAAATGTATAATTATCCATTTACCCTTCACCAATTAAGTAATTACTAATTTTATAATACTTAGCAGGTAAATTTTTTTTATCTACTAATTCCAAGAGCATTTCTGCAATGATGCTAATTTTAGTATGTTTATTAAATGAAGCTAGATTAAAATATTCTCCACCAAATTGAGCGTAAATTAACAATTTTTCATCATGTTGGTTAATATAATCAATCTCCTCCTTCGACAAATAGACATTAAAGTAAATACCGTCTTTAGGATTAATAAAAAATTGATATTTTTTTTCTTCAGTAATTATCGAACCTCTATTTAGCATTCGTTCAAGCAGATTTTTAAAATCTGTACTACTTTCAATAACACCTGTATACTGAATCTCAGTATCATAATACAGTTGCAAACATCTTTCTATTTTTTTTAAAGTCATATTAAAATTCTCAATATGACGTTTTGCAACAATTACCATTGCTTCAATCTTGTCAAATTCGTCCTTATTGCTATCAAGGTTATCTAATATAGTCAATATGCCATTGTAATCATTTAAATAATCCATGCAATTATTTAAAAAAATGTTTTTAAATTTTTTATCAATGATTAGCTTTCTAATAATTTCCCTCGAATTATCAAAATTTTCTATTTCATATCTGTTCCAGTTACCACCACTAAAACCACCAATTATATTCAGTGATAAACTCTCACTTTTATTATTTATTTGTTGCAAATTTTCATGAAAATGGTTTTCTTCATTATTTTCTATATCTATTGAATTATTTTCATAGATTATTTTTTTAATTTCATCAATTTGATCTTTAATAATTTTATGATTTCTATTTTGCGCATCAAGTATTGGTATCTGAATAGCTAAAATAGTTAGTTTACTATCTTCCGATAAATCAGTTATTGATTTAAGTAATTCAGCATATAGCTCGTCCATCAACTGTTCTGAAAACTCTCGTTCAGATTTATTTAGACAATCACCATATTCTAAAGAATCTTTAAAATCTAAATACTTCTTTTCAGGATTATAGATTAACAAAAGGATTGACTCAAATATGCGTTTATGATCCCAAAAATTCATTACTCTTTCAAAGCTAGGATTATCTTTGTGACGACCATTAATATATTCTTTAAAATCTTTAACAGCTTTCTCAAGAATTCGAATATCGTTATCATTCTTAATACCTATATTTTTAAAGAAAAAATTCAAAGAAAAATCAGCAACTTTTCCAAAGACATAAGAAGCAATTCCTAAATCAAAATTCATATTATCCACCTTATCCTTAAAATACCGTATTTTCTTCCAAGGTAAACTTAACGTTATCTTCAATCCATTGGCGGCGTGGAGCTGCCTTATCGCCCATTAGGACTGAGACACGGCGTTCTGCACGCGCCAAGTCATCAATGGTGACACGGATCAAGGTACGGGTCTCTGGGTTCATGGTGGTTTCCCAAAGTTGGTCCGCATTCATTTCCCCCAAACCTTTGTACCGTTGAAGGGTTGCTCCACGGCCAAAAGTTCGACGTAGGTCTTCCAATTCACTGTCTGTCCAGGCATAAGCAACTTCTTCTTTTTTCCCTTTGCCTTTAGACATCTTGTAAAGAGGAGGCATGGCGATATAGACACGTCCTGCTTCGACCAAGGGACGCATATACCGGTAAAAGAAAGTTAGGAGCAGGGTCTGAATATGGGCCCCATCCGTATCCGCATCGGTCATGATGATAATCTTGTCATAGTTGGCATCTTCGATCGTAAAGTCAGCCCCAACTCCAGCGCCGATGGTATAGATCATAGTGTTGATTTCCTCATTTTTGAGGATATCGCTCATGTTGGCCTTCTCAGTATTGAGAACCTTCCCTCTAAGCGGAAGGATGGCCTGGAACTTACGGTCTCGACCTTGCTTAGCCGACCCACCGGCTGAGTCTCCTTCGACTAGATAGAGTTCATTCTTAGCTGCATTCTTGGACTGGGCTGGGGTCAATTTACCAGATAAGAGTCCCTTATCCTTCTTGTTCTTCTTGCCATTTCGACTCTCATCACGAGCCTTCCGAGCTGCTTCACGCGCATCTCGGGCCTTGATGGCCTTGCGAATCAGATTGGAAGCTAATTCCCCATTTTCCATGAGGAAGAAGGTCAACTTGTCAGCGACAATCCCGTCGACGACTGGTCGTGCAAGTGGACTTCCTAGTTTGTCCTTGGTTTGCCCTTCAAACTGCAAATGGGCTTCTGGAACCAAGATCGAAAGAACAGCTGAAAGACCTTCACGATAGTCTGATCCTTCTAGGTTCTTGTCTTTTTCTTTGAGAAGTCCTGTTTTTCTTGCATAGTCGTTCATGGCCTTGGTAATGGCTGTCTTGAGTCCAGTTTCGTGGGTTCCCCCATCTTTGGTACGGACATTATTGACGAAAGACAAGATATTGTCGGAATAGCCATCATTGTACTGGAGAGCGACTTCTACTTGGAATCCTTCTGATTCTCCATTAAAGTAGAGAACCGGCGTCAAGGTTTCCTTATCTTCATTTAAGTACTCAACGAAATCCTGTACCCCATTTTCATAATGGAAGGCGACGTAGTTGTCTTCTTCCTTACGAAGATCTGTCAACGTCAGCGTAACATCCTTGAGCAAGAAGGCTGATTCTTTGATCCGTTCTGCAATGGTATTAAACTTGAAATCCGTCGTTGAGAAGATGGTTGCATCCGGCATGAAGGTAACCTTGGTCCCAGTCTTAGACTTAGGAGCCGATCCTATCTTCTCAAGAGTGGTGACAGGTTTTCCACCATCTTCAAAGCGTTGCTTGTAAACTGCTCCATCACGGGTAATCTCTACCTCAAGCCAGCTAGAGAGGGCGTTCACGACGGAAGATCCCACGCCGTGGAGACCACCAGAGGTCTTATACCCTCCTTGTCCAAACTTTCCACCTGCGTGGAGGACGGTAAAGATGACCTCAACGGTTGGTTTACCCATGGCATGCATCCCTGTCGGCATCCCCCGACCTTGGTCCGCTACAGATAGGGAACCGTCTTTGTTAATGGTAACGTCAATTTGAGAACCAAAACCAGATAGAGCTTCATCGACGGCATTGTCGACAATTTCCCAGACCAAATGGTGAAGACCATTTCCGTCTGTCGATCCAATATACATCCCTGGACGTTTACGGACCGCATCCAACCCTTCTAGTACCTGAATGGCATCGTCATTATAATTATTAATGTTGATTTCCTTTTTAGACACAAGGAACCTCCTGTTTGTTCATCTTTTCTATATTACAGCTTTTTAGGAAATTTTGCAAAATTTTTCTTTCTTCTCTCCCTTTAATTAGCCCATTTAAGTACGATTAGCTTAAACCGACTATCCGATGTGACAATTATGGACGAAATTTTCTTTTTCATTCAAAGCAATTTTGATATAATG
This sequence comes from Streptococcus sp. 400_SSPC, assembly GCF_001072745.1. Taxonomy (NCBI): domain Bacteria; kingdom Bacillati; phylum Bacillota; class Bacilli; order Lactobacillales; family Streptococcaceae; genus Streptococcus; species Streptococcus sp. 400_SSPC. The sequence continues at coordinate 8,758 of NZ_JVIQ01000016.1, forward strand.
AAACTATGATGAAAACAATTCTTTTACTCGTATTAGCATACTTATTAGGTTCTATCCCTTCTGGTTTGTGGATTGGGAAAGCCTTCTTTAACATCAATCTACGCGAACACGGTTCTGGAAATACAGGGACCACCAATACCTTCCGTATCTTAGGGACGAAGGCAGGTCTGGTCGTCTTTGCAGTTGATTTCCTCAAAGGAACCTTGGCTGTTTTATTGCCGACTATTTTTGGGGTTACAGGGATTTCGCCAATGGTCTTTGGTCTTCTCGCAGTCCTTGGTCATACCTTCCCAATTTTTGCAGGCTTTAAAGGAGGGAAGGCAGTCGCGACCAGTGCAGGAGTCCTCATCGGCTTCTCACCTCTCTTTCTATTAATCTTAGCTATATATTTCTTTGCTAGCCTCTATTTAACTAGCATGATTTCTTTTTCAAGTGTGACAGTCGCAATTTTGGCAAGTATCGGAGTCCTCATCCTCCCACTGACTGGTTGGATCCTCCCAAGCTACGATATCATCTTTACCATTATCGTCCTAGCACTTTCGTCCTTGATTATCATCCGCCACAAGGACAATATCAAACGAATCCTCAACAAGAATGAAAATATCGTCACCTGGGGTAAAAACATCACCCATCAAAAACAAAAAGACTAGAGTCTAAACTCTAGTTTGAGAGCGTAAACAATCTGTTTTTCCTTACAAATCAAATAAATTCTATAAAAATAAAAAAATTCATTCGTTAGAATTATTCAATCATCTACTGAAACTTTCCGCCGTGAGAAAAGTGCTAGAAACACGATTGTTTCTA